>DATEJJ010000502.1:0-7404 GCA_035278125.1 Rugosimonospora sp. | reverse complement strand
TCCCGGTCGTCCCGGGCCACCAGCACCCCCGGCGCGGTACCGGCGGCCGGCACCAGCAGCTCCTGCGCGTACCGGTACGGCGTGGACACCACCGGGCAGCCGGCCACCAGGGCGAAGGCCAGCGTGCCGGAGCACGCCTGCTCGGTCCCCCGGTACGGCGTCAGGTACACGGTCGTGTGCGCGAGCAGCTCGGCCAGCTCCACGTCGGTGAGGAACGCGTCCAGGAACCGTACCCGGGCCGCCACGCCCAGCCGGCGGGCCAGCGCGACCAGCCCCTCCCGGTAGCACTCCCCCGCCTTGCGCAGCACCTCCGGGTGGGTGGCGCCGGCGATGACGTAGCGGACGCCGGGGTGCCGCCGCGCGATCGCCGGCAGCGCGGAGATCACCTGCTCCAGCCCCTTGCCCGGCCCGATCAGCCCGAACGTGGTGAGCACCGGCGCCGGCTCCGGCCCGGGTCCGGGCAGCACCGCGCGGACCCGCGAGGTATCCGGTACCGCCCGGCCGCGCTCGCGCAGCACCACCGGCGCGCCGTGCGGTACCACGCCCACCGGGGTGTCCGGCGCCAGGCCGCTGTCCGCCAGTACCCGCTGCGCGCCCGGGGTGAACACGCTGACCACCGCCGCACCCGCGCACAGCGTACGCAGCACGTCTGCCTGCCCGGCGGTGGGCGCGGAGAGCACGGTGTGCAGGGTCGCCGCGTACGGCACCTCGCGGCGACGTAGCTCGGCCACCAGATCCAGCAGGTACCGCCCGTCCGCGCCGCCGAAGATGCCGTACTCGTGCTGGATCACCACCAGGTCGGTACCGGCCGCCGCGATCAGCTCGGCCGCGCGCCGGTAGTCGGCCGGCTCGTCCTGGCGGATCGCGGTCAGCACCTCCGGCCCGTACCGCAGCCCGGTGCGGTCCAGCGCCGCGACGTCCACCCGCCAGCCCGGTGCGGCCACGCCCAGCGCCGCGCGCAGGTCCCGGGTGAACGTGGCCAGCCCGCAGCGGCGGGGCGGGTACGTCGAGACCACCACCAACCGGCCGGTACGGGCCGGCAGCGGCGCCGTCATCGGGTGCGTTCCGGGCTGCCGACGGTACCGGTGGTGGCGCGCAGGGTGGTGCGGGGAGCCGGTGTCGCGTACCGGCGTACCACCGCGACCGGGCAGCCGGCCCGGTGCAGCACCTGCTGGCTGACCGAGCCGAGCAGCAGGCCGTGGAAGCCGCCCCGGCCGCGCGAGCCGACCACCACCAGCTGCGCGTCCAGCGACGCGGTGGCCAGCAGCGGCCCGGGGGTACCCGGTACCACCCGCTCCACGACCGTGACCTGCGGGTACCGGCGGCGGTACGGCTCCAGCGCGCGGGTGAGCAGCTGCTGCCCGGCCGGCTCCGCCCCCTCCCCGGGTACCGCGTGCACCGCGCGCAGCCGTACCCCGCGCGCCGCCGCCTCGGCGAACGCGAACTCCAGCGCCAGCCCGGCCACGTCCGAACCGTCCACCCCGACGAGTACCGGCCGCCCGGGCGCGGCGCTCATGTGCTCGCGTACCACCGCCACCGGGCTGTGCGCGTGCGCCGCCACCGCCACGCTGACCGAGCCGAGCAGCAGGCCGGCCAGGCCCCCCACGCCGCGGCTGCCCAGTACCGTGAGGCTGGCCTGGCGGGACTGCTCGCACAGCGCGTCCACGACCGGGCCGGCCAGCGCGGCCGTCGTGAGCGGGACGGCCCGGCGCAGCCCCGCGGTCGCCGTCGCGGCGATCTGGTCCAGCGCCACCTCGGCCTCGTCGAACATGTGCGCCTCGGTCGCCCGGCTGGCCGGCGTGGGGTTGGCGCGGCGCGGGATGTCCAGCACCCGGACCACGCGCACGCCCAGGCTCCGCCGCTCCGCCTCGCCCAGTGCCCACCGCAGTGCCGCGGTCGACGCGGCTGATCCGTCGTAACCCACAAGGATGGGATGCTCACGCATGGCAACCTCCTCGGCCTGGAGCCAGCTAAGCAGGTTGCCAGACATTTCGTCAGCAACTCCGCAAGATTATTCGCAGCTCCCATTCACCATCCGGAATGATCGAACAAATGTTCGGACTCGTGACCGCGCGGCCCTGCCATCCCGGGCCGCGGCGCGTGAGACTGGAAGGAACGCGGCGAGAACGAGGGGTGGGCCATGAAGGGAGACCGGGTAGAGATCGTGGTCGATGCCGGCGGCGACGTGCGGACCTACGAGGTGAGCGCGACCCGGGCCGGCCGGCGGGTGGAGGTGTCCGTGGTCCGCAACGTGGTGACCGTGGCCGAGGTGACCCGCGGCGGCAGCGTCGCGCGTACCGCGCGGTTCATGGCCAACCGGGTACTCGCGCTGGTCGAGTACCCGGCCGCCCGGGCGGCGCTGCCCGACGACGAGCCGCCCAACGGACGCGCGCCCGCGGGCTACGCGTCGTAGCGGTACACCGCCCTACACGTAGTAGCGGTACACCGCCTGAGCCACGCAGGCCGGCTTGTCCTTGCCGTCCACCTCGACGGTGAAGTCGGCGACCACCTCGACACCGTCGCCCTTCACGTCCTCGACCGAGACGAGCCGCCCGGCCAGCCGGATCTTCGCGCCGACCGGTACCGGTGCCGGGAAGCGCACCCGGTTCAGCCCGTAGTTGACCGCCATGCGGATCCCGTTCAGCACCAGCAGTTCGGAGAAGAGCGGGATGAGCAGGGACAGCGTCAGGTACCCGTGCGCGATGGTGCCGCCGAACGGCCCGCCGCGGGCCAGCTCCGGATCGACGTGGATCCACTGGTGGTCGTTCGTGGCGTCGGCGAACGTGTCGACCCGCTCCTGGGTCACCTCCAGCCAGCCGGTGTGGCCGAGGTCCTGGCCCGCGGCCGCCTTCAGGCCGTCCAGGCCGGTGATGGTCAGCGGCATTCCTGTCCCTTCGTCAGACCCAGCAGCCGGGCCGCGTTCTCCTTGAGGATCTTCGGGCGTACCTCGGGCTTGATCGGCAACTTCGCGAAGTCGGCCAGCCAGCGGTCCGGGGTGAGCAGCGGGTAGTCCGAGCCGAACAGCACCTTGTCCCGCAGCAGCGTGTTCGCGTACTGGACCAGTTGCGGCGGGAAGTACTTGGGCGACCAGCCGGACAGGTCGATGTGGACCAGCGGCTTGTGCGTGGCCACCGCGAGCGCCTCGTCCTGCCACGGGAACGACGGGTGGGCCAGGATGATGGTCAGCCCCGGGAAGTCGACGGCCACGTCGTCCACGTACAGCGGGTTGGAGTACTTCAGCCGTACCCCGCCGCCGCCGGGCGCCCCCGCGCCGATCCCCGTCTGTCCAGTGTGGAACACCACCGGCCGGCCCAGCTCCTCGATCGCCTCGTAGAGCGGGTACACCGCGCGGTCGTTGGGGTAGAACGCCTGCACGTTCGGGTGGAACTTGAACCCGCGTACCCCGTGCTCCTCGACCAGCCGGCGCGCCGCGCGTACCCCCGCCCGGCCTTTTGCCGGGTCGATGCTGGCGAACGGGATCAGCACGTCCGGGTTGGCCGCCGCGGCCTGCGCGATCTCCTCGTTCGGCACGCCCGGCACCCCGGTCGCCGCCTCGGCGTCCACCGTGAACACCACGGCCACCATCCGGCGTTCCCGGTAGTACGCCGCGATCTCCGGCAGCGTCGGCCGGTCGTGCCGCCCGGTCTTGAAGTACTCGTTGGACGCGGCGGTCAGCTCGTCGCTCAGCGAACCGGCGCCGCGCGCGGATACCTCGGCATGGGTGTGCACATCGATGGCGACCACGTCGTCGAGGTTCACGTCCCGCTCCTATTATCAGGGATCCTGATGGACTTTGTAGCCTGCCCGCCCGAGCAGTGTCAACTCCGCGACGGCCCCGTCACACCGGAGGACTGCCGGTCACGGCCGCGTGGCGGTCCGGCACACTGGCGGGATGCACCAGTCCCAGCCGACCGCCGAGGCAGATCAGCGCTCGCCGCTCACCATCTACCTGGTGAAGCAGACCGAGGCCGCCATCCGCGCCCACCTGGACCTCGTGCTACGCCCGCACAACCTGGCCACCGCCCAGTACACCGCGCTCACCGTGCTGCGCCACCGCGAGGGACTGTCCTCCGCGCAGCTGGCGCGGCGGTCGTTCGTGAAACCCCAGACGATGCACGAGATGGTGGTCGGCCTGGAGCGCCAGGGCCTCATCGAGCGCCGCCCGAGCGAGGACCGGCGGCACGTCCTGCTCATCCGGCTGACCGCCGCGGGCCGGCGCAAGCTGGCCGACTGCCAGGCCGACGTGGACCGCATCGAGCATCAGATGGTACGCACGCTGGACGGGTCCCACCTCGCGGCGCTGCGCGACCTGCTGGAGCGCTGCCACCTGGCCCTCTCCGACCCCCTCCCGAACCCCGACGCGTCAGGGTGACCGGTCGGGGCGCTGGAGGCCGGCCCACGGGTCGAAGTCGACCTCGAGGGGCTCCTGCGCCGGGCGCTGGTCCTCCGGCACGTTGTGCAGGTTGAGGCGGATGCGGCTCCACGTGCTGCTGCGCCCGCGCATCGAGTCGACCAGGATGTCCGCCGGCGCGAGGAACGGCACCACCTCGGGGTGGCGCGCCTTCCAGCGCTCCAGGCCGGCCAGCGCCTCTTCCTTGCTCGCCGCCCGGGCCACCTCCACCATCGGCGCCGAGCTGCGCCGCCGGCCGCTCGCGCCGTAGCTCTTGCCCGGCGCCGGCGGCGCGACCCGCGCGTCCGGGCCGAAGTTGGGTGGGGGCGCGTCGGGCCGGCCCTCCTCGCGGTGCCGGTCGGCCAGCTCCAGCAGCGGTACCAGGGAACCGGGCGACTCGTCGATCGCGGCCTCGGGATCGCCGGCGGCGGCCAGCCGCTGCGGCACCGTGCGCATGGTGTACGCCTCCGGCTCGCAGCCGGGTACCTCGTCCCAGGACAGCGGGGTGGAGACCCGCGCGTCGGGGGTGGGGCGTACCGAGTAGGCCGAGGCGGTGGTGCGGTCCTTGGCGTTCTGGTTGTAGTCCACGAACACGCCGTGCCGCTCCTCCTTCCACCACCGGCTGGTGGCCAGCTCCGGCGCCCGGTCCTCCACCTCCCGCGCCAGTGCCAGCCCGGCCCGGCGCAGCTGCGCGAAGGTCCACCGCGGCTCGATCCGGCAGAAGATGTGCAGGCCGCGCGAGCCGGACGTCTTCGGCCAGCCGACCAGCCCGAAGTCGGTGAGCGCGTCGCGTACCACCATCGCCACGTCGCGCACCTGCGACCAGGGCACCCCGGGGATGGGGTCGAGGTCGACCCGCAGCTCGTCCGGGTGGGCCAGGTCCTCGGCGCGTACCGGATGCGGGTGCAGGTCGACGCAGCCCAGGTTGACCACCCAGGCGAGGGTGGCCGCGTCGCGGACCACCACCTCGTGCGCGGTGCGGCCGGACGGGTACCTGAGCTCGACGGTCTCGATCCAGTCGGGGCGGGACTCCGGCGCGCGCTTCTGGTAGAACGCCTCGCCGTCGACGCCGTTGACGTACCGCTTGAGCGCCATGGGGCGGCCGTACACGCCGCGGACCGCGCCCTCGGCGGTGGCCAGGTAGTAGTTGACGAGATCGAGCTTGGTCGCGCCGAGCTGCGGGAAGAACACCTTGTCGGGGTTGGTGACCGTCACCTCCCGGTCGCCGACCTGGAGCACTTCCTTGCGCGAGGCCATGCTCGCACGATACCCAACGCGGGCCGCGCGGGTGCCGGCCCGGCAGCGTTGGAAAGATCTTCCGGTCCGGCCACGGGCGGCCGCCGGGCGTGGTTACGATGCCCGCATTGCCACATTTGGTGGTGAGCAGTTTCACTATGGAGGGGTATCACTTTGCACGCCGGGACAGGCACGTCCTAGCGTCTCCGGGTCCGCAGAACGCGGACCCCCGGCACCGGTACGCCGAATCCTGCCACCGGTGCGCCGGGACATCGCAACGATGACAGGCAGGAGCGGGGGAACCACGTTTCCTCGGCGCCACCGGCACCGGCACCGCAACGGGTGCGGCCGGGGGCGCCTCCGGGGTGAAGCCGCCACCGCGCGGCCGGGCTCCTCTGCCCGAACCCGACAGCTCACCTCGTAGGCGTGGAGGGCTCTCATGGTTTTCACCAGGTACACCGCGCGCCACCAGCCCGGCCGGAGGCGGCGCGGCAGCACCGTCGCGGCGCTCGCGCTCAGCAGTGCGGCCGGCGCGGCCGTCCTGCTCGGTACGGGTACCGCCGCGTCCGCCGCGTCGGGCGTGAACTGGGACGCGATCGCCCAGTGCGAGTCGGGTGGCAACTGGCACATCAACACCGGCAACGGCTTCTACGGCGGGCTGCAGTTCACCAGGGGCACCTGGACCGGGTACGGCGGCCGGCAGTTCGCGGCCCGCGCCGACCTGGCCAGCCGCGGCCAGCAGATCACCGTGGCCGAGCGGGTGCTGCACGGCCAGGGAATCGGGGCGTGGCCGGTGTGCGGCCGGCGCGCCGGCTCCACCCAGCAGTACGGGTCCAGCGCCGCGGCCAACCGTCCGGCAACGAGCGGTACCGCGAGCACCCGCAGGAAGGCCACGACGCACAAGAAGGCCGCGACGCACAAGAAGACGGCGACGCACAAGAAGGCCACGACGACGCACGTCAAGCCGCAGGTGACGCACGCTCGTCCGGTGACGACGCACGTGAACGGCGGATACGTCGTCAAGGCCGGTGACACCCTGGCCCGCATCGCGGCCAGCCACCACGTGGCCGGCGGCTGGCGGGTGCTGTACCAGAAGAACACCGCGGCGCTCGGTGCCAACCCGAACCTCATCTTCCCGGGCCAGCACCTGTCGCTGTAAAGGCTGCCGCGCGCCCCTACCGGGGTAGGCGGTACACGCGCTCCGCGTTGGCCGAGCCCACCAGCTCGGCGACGTGGGGCGCGTCCGCCGCGGTCCACCAGCCGTCCTCGATCCCCGCCCGCAGCACGCCGGACAGCGCGCCGCGGAACAGCACCGCGCCCAGGTGGTACAGCTCGGGCAGGGCGAACGCGTCGCTGGAGTAGAGGAACTTGCCGAACGGGGCCAGCTCCAGCGCCTCGGCCAGCAGCGCGGTGGCGCGGTCGCCGACGTTGTGCGTGGCCAGCCCCGTGTCCACGAAGACGTGCCCGAAGACCTGCGCGAGGTACCCGGCCTGGCGGTGGTACGGGTAGTTGTGCAGCAGGAGCACCGGTACCCCGGCCGGTTCCGTGGCGCGCAGCAGGTCGGTGAGCAGCAGCGGGTCGCACCGGTGCAGGTCGACGTCCCGGTCGCCGTACCCGACGTGCAGCTGTACCGGCAGGCCCAGGTCGATGCCGGTCCAGATGAGGAACCGGTGCAGCACCTGCTCCGCCAGGCGGGCGCCGGTACCGGCGGCGAGCACCCGTCCCGCGGCGGCGGCCACCTCCGCGCGGGTGGGCCGCTGGCCGGCCAGGTCCAGCCC
>DATEJJ010000501.1:0-7040 GCA_035278125.1 Rugosimonospora sp. | reverse complement strand
TAGGGCGCTGTCGGGGCCGGTGGGTACGGGTACTGGTACGGGTCCGGTGGCAGCGGCCAGCGGCCGGCCTCGCCCGGTGCAGCCGTCATGGGATCGACGCCCCTCCCCCTAGACGTACGGGCTCACGGTAGCGACCCGGTTCCACTCCGCACCATCGCCGTGACGGCCACTCCGCCCCCGATCCGGCCGCGACATCGGCGTGCCGATGACGACCTTGCACCCCAGCCAGCGCACCGGACCCGTAAGTTGGGGTGGTGAATGACCCAGCGCACCCCTTGGACAAGGAGCCGACCACCGAGACTGCCCCCACCGCCGTGCTACTCACCCAACCCCGCGAGGGCACGCCCGACCCGGTCACCGACTCCGCCGAGCTGGCCCGGGTGGCGGCCCGGTTCGCGAACGGCACGGGACCGGTGGCGGTCGACGCCGAGCGCGCCTCCGGCTACCGGTACACGCACCGCGCCTACCTGGTGCAGCTGCGCCGGGCCGGCTCCGGTACCGCGTTGATCGACCCGCTCCCCTTCGACGACCTCGGCCCGCTGGCGGACAACATCGTCGATGCCGAGTGGGTGCTGCACGCCGCCAGCCAGGATCTGCCCTGCCTGGCCGAGATCGGGCTGCGCCCGCGTCAGCTTTTCGACACCGAGCTGGCCGCCCGGCTGCTGGGCTTCGAGCGGGTCGGCCTGGCCGCGCTGACCGAGCAGTTGCTCGGGTACACGCTGGAGAAGCACCACTCCGCCTCGGACTGGTCCACCCGGCCGCTGCCCAAGTCCTGGCTGATCTACGCGGCGCTCGACGTGGAGCTGCTGGTCGAGCTGCGTGACCTGCTCGCCGGGGAGCTGGCGCGGCAGGGCAAGACGGAGTGGGCGGCGCAGGAGTTCGCCGCGCTGGTCGAGCACGGCGCCGCCCCACCCCGCCCGCGCCCGGACCCGTGGCGGCGTACCTCCGGCATCCACCGCATCCGCGGCCCGCGCGCCCTGGCCCGGGTACGGGCGCTCTGGTACGCCCGCGACGAGATCGCCGCACGCCGGGACACCGCACCCGGGCGGGTACTGCCGGACGCCGCCATCGTGGCCGCCGCCGACTCGGACCCCAAGGACGAGCGGGCGCTGCTGCTGTTACCGGGGTACGGCGGGCGCTCGGTGCGCCGGCTGTCCCGGGTCTGGCTCAACGCGCTGGACGAGGTACGCGAGCTGCCCGCCGAGGCGCTGCCCACCACCCCGCCCACTGAGGGTCCGCCGCCACCGCACCGGTGGGCGGAGCGCGACCCGGTGGCGGCGGCGCGGCTGGCCCGGTGCCGCGAGCTGGTCAACGGCCTGGCCCAGGAGCACCACCTGCCCCCCGAGAACCTGCTGTCCCCCGACACCATCCGCCGCCTCGCCTGGGAACCCCCGGACCCGCCGGACGAGTCCGCCGTGCGCGCCGTCCTCGACCGCCACCACGCCCGCGCCTGGCAGATCGACCTGACGGCCCCCGGCCTGACCGCCGCCCTCCCCACCCCGTGACCACCCAGCCGTGGGTGGCGTGGGTCACGGAGCGCCAGGAGGTTACTGACGAGTAGCATTCTGGGCATACCCGTGACCCAGGGAGGCTCACCGTGCCCCGTACCGTCCGCGACGTCGTCTTCGTCGACGGCGTACGCACGCCGTTCGGCAAGGCCGGCGGTATGTACGCGAACACCCGCGCGGATGATCTCGTCATCCGCTGTATCCGTGAACTACTGCGCCGCAACCCCAACCTGCCCCCCGAGCGTGTCGACGAGGTCGCCGTCGCCGCCACCACCCAGATCGGCGACCAGGGACTGACCATCGGGCGTACCGCCGCCCTGCTCGCCGGGCTGCCCAAGAGCGTCCCCGGATACGCCATCGACCGGATGTGCGCCGGTGCGATGACCGCGGTGACCACCGTGGCCGGCGGCATCGCCATGGGCGCGTACGACGTGGCCATCGCCGGCGGCGTCGAGCACATGGGGCGCCACCCCATGGGCGAGGGCGTCGACCCGAACCCGCGCATCGTCGCCGAGCAACTGGTCGACACCTCCGCGCTCGTGATGGGCTCGACCGCGGAGAACCTGCACGACCGGCTGCCGGCCATCACCAAGGAGCGCGCGGACCGGTTCGGCCTGGCCTCCCAGCAGAAGACCGCCAAGGCGTACGCCAACGGCAAGCTCCAGCCCGACCTGGTACCGGTCGCGCTGCGCGACCCGGAGGCCGGCTGGGGACTGGCCAGTGTGGACGAAGCACCCCGGGACACGAGCCTGGAGAAGCTGGCCACGCTGCGCACCCCGTTCCGTCCACACGGGAGGGTCACCGCGGGCAACTCGGCCGGCATCAACGACGGCGCCACCGCCTGCCTGCTCGCCGCCGAGGACGTGGCACAGGAGCTGGGTCTCCCGATCGCCATGCGGCTCGTGTCGTACGGGTTCGTCGGCGTCGAGCCGGAGATCATGGGGTACGGTCCGATCCCGTCCACGGAGAAGGCGCTGCGGCTCGCCGGACTGTCCATCGAGGACATCGGGCTGTTCGAGCTGAACGAGGCGTTCGCGGTACAGGTGCTGGCGTTCCTGGACCACTTCGGCATCGCGGAGGATGACGAGCGGGTCAACCCCTGGGGCGGCGCCATCGCCATCGGGCACCCGCTGGCCAGTTCCGGCGTGCGGCTGATGACGCAGCTGGCACGCGAGTTCGCCGAGCACCCGGAGGTCCGGTACGGGCTGACCGCGATGTGCATCGGCATCGGCATGGGCGGCACGGTCATCTGGGAGAATCCCACCTGGGAAGGGGCGGGCAAGTGACGGCACCGGAGTTCGCGAGCGAGGTCGTCACCAAGGCACTGCTGCGCCTGGTGAACGTACCCGGGCTGGCCCGGCCGGCGGCCCTCATCACGCTCGACAACGGGTACGACCACAAGAAGCCCAACACCTTCGGCCCGGGCGGGCTGGCCAGTCTGGACGGTGCGATCACCGAGGCCCTCGACGCCAACCCCGCGTTCGTCGCGGTGACCGGGAAGCCGTACATCTTCGCGGTGGGCGCGGACATCACCGGGATCCCGGTGATCACCAGCCGCGAGCAGGCGGTGGAGATCGGCCAGGTGGGCCACCAGGTGTTCAAGCGCCTGAAGGACAGCGCGGTACCCACCTTCGCCTTCGTCAACGGCGCGGCCATGGGTGGCGGGCTGGAGCTGGCCCTGCACTGCCACTACCGCACCCTGTCCAGCGGGGCGACCGCCATCGCGCTGCCCGAGGTCGGGCTCGGCCTGGTACCCGGCTGGGGCGGTACCCAGCTGCTGCCCAACCTGATCGGCATCATCGGCGCCGCCCAGGTGGTCATCCAGAACCCGTTGCAGCTCAACAAGATGCTGCGCCCGAAGGACGCCATGGAGCTGGGCATGGCGGACATCCTGTTCGAGCCGGCCGACTTCCTGGAGCGCTCGCTGGCGTGGGCCGCCAGTGTCGTGAATGGACAGACCACGGTCACCCGGCCCGAGGTGGACCGCAGCGAGATGTGGGACGCGGTGCTCGGCTTCGCCCGGCAGCAGCTGGACGAGCGGCTGCACGGCGCGCCGCCGGCCCCGTACCGGGCGCTGGAACTGCTCCAACTGGCCAAAACCGCCGAGTTCGAGACCGGTACCGCCGCCGAGGACGAGGCCCTGGCCGATCTCATCATGACCGACGAGCTGCGCTCCAGCCTGTACGCCTTCGATCTGGTGCAGCGGCGGGCCAAGCGGCCGGCGGGTGCACCGAGCCCGGGGCTGGCCCGGGATGTCACCAAGGTGGGCCTGGTCGGCGCGGGCCTGATGGCCGGGCAGATCGCCCTGCTGTTCGCGCGCCGCATGGAGGTACCGGTCGTGCTGACCGACCTCGACCAGGCGCGGGTGGACAAGGGTGTCGCGTACGTGCACGGCGAGATCGAGAAGATGGCCGGCAAGGGCCGGCTGGACGCGGGCAAGGCGGCCAAGCTCAAGGGCCTGGTCACCGGCAGCGTGGACAAGGCGGCCTTCGCCGACGCCGACCTCGTCATCGAGGCCGTCTTCGAGGAGTTGGGCGTCAAGAAGCAGGTCTGGGCCGAGGTCGAGAAGCTCGTCACGCCGGAGTGCGTATTCGCGACCAACACCTCGTCCCTGTCGGTCAGCGCGATGGCCGAGGACCTGGAGCACCCGGAGCGGGTGGTGGGCATCCACTTCTTCAACCCGGTGTCGCTGATGCCGCTGGTCGAGGTGGTACGCGCGACCAGGACCGACGACGCCACACTGGCCACCGCGTTCGCCGTGGGCAAGGCGTTGAAGAAGTCCTGCGTACTGGTCAAGGACGCGCCCTCGTTCGTGGTCAACCGGCTGCTGACGCGGTTTCTCGGTGAGGTCTTCGCCGCGGTCGACGCGGGTACCCCGATCGACGTGGCCAACGACGCGCTCGACCCGCTGGGCCTGCCGATGCGGCCGCTCACGCTGCTGACGATGGTCGGACCGGCGGTCGCGAAGCACGTGTCGGAGACGCTGCACGAGGCGTACCCGGACCGGTTCCGGGTCAGCGGGAACCTCGGCCGCATCGTGGCGACCGGCAAGCAGCTCACGGACCGGGACGGCGCGATCGACCCGGAAGTGGCGGCGGTACTCGAGGTGGGCAACACGGCCCTGAGCCCGGAGCAGGTACGCGAGCTGGCGCTGTCGGCGCTGGCGCAGGAGATCCGGCTGATGCTCAACGAGGGTGTGGTGGCCGAGCCGCAGGACATCGACCTGTGCATGATCCTCGGCGCCGGCTGGCCGTTCCACCTCGGCGGCGTCACGCCGTACCTGGACCGTACCGGCCTCTCGGAGCAGGTAACCGGCCAGCGCTTCCTCCCCGCAGGTATTGCCAGCCTCGCGACGGAGTAACGCCTCAGCCGTCCAATGCCGCAACGTCATTGGAGTTGCGGCATTGGACGGCCGTCAGCGGGCGGGGACGCTGGCGGAGCCGGAGGCGACCGGGGTTGTCGCGGCGGCCGGAAGAATGACCGTGACCTCCAGGCCGCCGCCGGGGAGGGCGACCGCCGAGACCGCACCGCCGTGCGCCTCGCACACCGCGCGGACGATCGACAGCCCCAGGCCGGAGCCCCGCGCGCCGGTACGCTCGCGGCCACCGCGCCGGAACGGCTCGAACAGGCCGGGTACGTCCGCCTGGTCCACCTCGAAGCCCGTGTTGCCCACCACCAGCGTGGTGTGCGTCGGGTTGGCGGTGGTGCGTACCCAGATCCGGCCGCCGAGCGTGTTGTACCGCACCGCGTTCTCGATGAGGTTGCCCGCCAGCCGGTCCAGCAGTCCCGGGTCGCCGACCACCGGGGCCGGCTGCAGTTGGGTGTCGATCTGCAGGCTGAGCCGGCCCGCCTCCTGGCGTACCGAGGACAGTGCCGCCGTGACCCCGGTGGACAGGTCGGCGGGTACCTTGCGGACCAGCCGCCGGCCCGCCTGCGCCTCCGAGCGGGCCAGTACCAGCAGCGAGTCGACCAGCGCGTTGGCGCGCTGCGACGCGTCGCGGACCACCGTCGCCATGCGGCGGTACTCGGACACGTCGGCCTCCGGGTCGGTCAGCGTCACGTCGATCTCGGTACGCATCACCGCCAGCGGGGTACGCAGCTCGTGCGAGGCGTTGGCCACGAACCGTTTCTGCGTCTCGAAGGCTTCGGTCAGCCGGTCCAGCATGGCGTCGAAGGTGCGCGCCAGCTCGGCCACCTCGTCGTCCGCGCCGGCGTACCGGAGGCGCTGGTCCAGGGTCTCCGTGGACAGCCGCTGCGCGGTGGAGGTGACCTGGTGCAGCGGGCGCAGGGCGCGGCCGGCAACGAGGTACGCGCCACCGACGCCGACCACGCTGATCGCCAGTACCGCGGCCAGCCCCTTGACCACGAGCTGCTGCTCCGCGTCGGAGAGCATCTGGTACTGCCAGGTACGCGCGTCCACGGTGGTCCCGTCGCCGAGCACGATGTGGGTACCGGCACGCACGTCGTACGCGGGCGCCAGCGCCTGGCGTACCAGCAACCAGGCCAGCACCACCAGCAGGATCGCCGCGCCGACGAGCAGCACCCCGTTGAGCAGGGTCAGCCGCAGCCGCAGCGTGGGCCGCAGCCGCCGCCCCTTCTCCTTCCGCGCGTTGTAGATCGTCATGCCGCCTCCTCGCATGCACGCGAGCGAGGAGCCGGCCTGACATTGCCAGCCGGACCTCGCGACAAGCGCTCGGTCATGACAGCTCGGGAGCGGACAGGCGGTACCCGGACCCGACGACCGTCTCGATCAGCGGTGGGTCGCCGAGCTTCTTCCGCAGCGTCATCACGGTCACCCGTACCGTCGTGGTGAACGGGTCGGCGTTGGCGTCCCAGACCCGTTCCAGCAGCTCCTCGCTGGACACCACGCCACCCTTCGCCTTGACCAGCTCTTCGAGGATGCCGAACTCCTTTCGGGTCAGGTCGAGGTGCCGGCCGGCCCGGGTGACCGCGCGCCGGCCCTGGTCGAGTACCAGGTCGGCGACCTCCAGCACCGGCGGCGCGGCCGGAGTGGCCCGGCGGCCCAGCGCCCGTACCCGCGCCACCAGCTCCTCGAAGGCGAACGGCTTGGACAGGTAGTCGTCGGCGCCCATGCCCAGCCCCTCGACCCGGTCGGCGACGGTGCCGCTGGCGGTGAGCATGAGCACCCGGGTCAGCGCGCCGGACGCGACCAGGTCGGCGCAGATGTCGTCGCCGTGGACGCCGGGCAGGTCCCGGTCCAGCACCACCACGTCGTACCGGGTGACCAGCGCCGCCTCGTGGCCGGCCGTACCGTCGTAGGCGACGTCCACGGCCATCCCCTCCCGGCGCAGGCCACGCGCGATCGCGTCGGCCAGGTTCCGCTCGTCCTCAATCACCAACACCCGCATGCAAGCCAACCTAACTATGCGTGCCAAGCCCAGACGCGAAGGTCGTTGTGCACGGTCGGGCAGGCGAGGTAGCCGTCGCTCGTCTCGCACTGGCCCAGCTGCACGCCGACCGCCGAGCCGAGCGTGCGCACCCGCGGCCCGGCCGCGTCGACCAGGGCGAACC
>DATEJJ010000500.1:0-8846 GCA_035278125.1 Rugosimonospora sp. | reverse complement strand
TTGGCGGCCACGCCCCCGAGCGCGGTGCCAGTATGTCCGCCCCCCACCGGGGGAGCGGGGTAACCGATCAACCGAGCGAGGGAGACAGGTGGGATGTCACGACTGATGGACGCCGGTGGGGCTTGGGTCAAGTCTGCGGCCAGCGGCGATGGGAACAGCTGCGTCGAGGCGCAGGTGATGGTGACCGGCGTCAACCTGCGCGACAGCAAGGGCCGTACCGGCCCGGTGCTCAGTTTCGACACGGAGCAGTGGGAGGCGTTCCTGGCCGGTGCCAGGGGCGGCGAGTTCAACCTGTCCTGAGCGGGGGTGGGTGATGTCCTTCCTGACCCGGGTCGAGCGCCGCAGGCTCCGGTTCGCTGATTGGAGTTCCGGTTCGGCCTGGGCGCTTCGGCCGACGACGAGGAGTGGTCGCGATGATGTATGACGAGCAGACCCGGGCACTGGCCGACGAGGTCCGCGCCCAGCACGAGCCGGACGACTCCGGGCGCTGCCCCCGGTGCCGGATGGCTGGTTGTGCCGCGTACCGGCTTGCGCAGCGGGTCCGCGCCGCTCCGATCACCGGTCCGAACGTCGGCGTGATCGAAGCGGCCCCGATCGACGGGGACCGGTTGTGACCCTGCCCGCCGACGCGTTCCCGCCCGACGAGGACAAAGCCATCGCGGCGTTCATCGAGGACCTCGACGCAGGCGGCGGGAACCTGGTCCTGGATACCTGGATGCTGGGCGAGGTGGTGCCGAAGGCGATGGCCCGGATCGTTGAGACGCACGTGCCCGACGCCGCCGGTGCCTGTGCCGCCTGCGAGCGTCGGCCGTGTCCGCTGCGACAGACCGCCCTCGCCTACACCAGCGGCCTGGTCGCTGACGGCTGGGACTTCCACACGGTGGTACGCGCCGTGGCCAGTGTGCCGCCGCTGCCGTACGACGTGTCCCGGCGTACCGGGTGGCTGCGTCGCCCACCGGCCGAGGGGAGCACGTCGTGACGGTGGCTCTGGTCGACCCGGACGCCGCCGCACGGTGCGCGCTGCCGTACACCGGTGAGATCGAGCGCGCCGGCAGGCACCGCGCCGAGGGCGAGGACGACGTGTGCGTCGAGTGCGGCTGGCACTGGCCGTGTCCCAGCTACTTCCAGGCCCGACACGCCCTGATCCAGGCCGGCGTGAGCCCGGCCGCGTGGGCTGTGCGGTGGCCGCAGACGTGGCGGTCGCGGTGGCGCCAACCATCGTGACGCGGGTTCAGGTGGTACCGGACGAGATCACCACGCGCCCGCGGCCATTGACCGCCGTCGCGGTGACGGCCCATCCTTAGGCGATGGGTATCCAGATGGGCAGGACAGGTTGGTTACCGGTGGTCGCGTCGGTGGCGGTCGCGACCCTGGGCGCCGGGCTCGCGGGCCCGGCCCGGTCGGTGTTCGGCGGCGAGGCCGCGACCCAGGCGACGCCGCCGCGCGCCATCACCGGTGACGCGCACACCCACGACCCTGCGCTGGTACGCACACCAGGCGCCTGGTACGTGTTCTCCACCGGTGACCCGGCGGTGGCGGGCGGTACCCTCCAGATCCGGTCCTCACGCGACGGTCGCGTGTGGAGCTTCGCCGGTACCGTGGGGACCTCGATCCCGTCCTGGGTGAGCGCGAAGATACCGGGCGTCAGCAACCTCTGGGCGCCGGATGTGTCCTTTCACGACGGTCGCTGGTACCTGTACTACGCGGCGTCCACGTTCGGCTCCAACCACTCGCTCATCGGCCTGTTCACCAACGCCACGCTCGACCCGTCCGACAGCCGGTACGGCTGGGTCGACGAGGGGGAGGTCACCGAGTCGGAGAGCACCGACGACTTCAACGCCATCGATCCGGCCTCGTTCGTGGACGCGACCGGCGCGGCGTGGCTGGCCTTCGGGTCGTTCTGGAGCGGCGTGAAGCTGATCCCGGTGAGCTTCCCGTCCGGCAAGCCGGCGACGGTACACCCGGACCGGGTGGCCCTGGTCGACCGGCACTTCGGCCCGAACGCGGTGGAGGCGCCGTACCTGGTGGCGAACGGCGGCTGGTACTACCTGTTCGTGTCGTTCGACTTCTGCTGCCAGGGCGCGAACAGCACGTACCACCTCGTGGTGGGCCGCTCCCGTACCGTCACCGGACTGTACCTCGACCGCAGCGGCACCTCCCTGCTCGCCGGCGGCGGTACCGGCGTACTGGACGCGGAGGGGGACATGCGCGGACCGGGTGGGGCCTCGGTGAGTGGCGACACGGTCGCGTTCCACTACTACGACGCGGCCCGCAATGGCGACTTCCACCTGGGCCTCGCGCAACTGTCCTATCGCGACGGTTGGCCGGTCCTGACCGACATTCGCATCTAGCCTAGGCGCGGTGGGCCGAGACCGCCCAGGATCAGGTTGAGGGTGAACCCGAACCGGTCGTGGGCGGTGCCGGACGTCAGCTCGGCCGCGTACCGCTTGGTGTGGGGGAAGGTGTCGGGCAGCGCGGCGAACCGGCGCAGCAGGTCGTCGCGGCCGGCGGCCCGCCCGTCCTGGTCGACATGCCGGTCGGTCAGGGAGGCTTCGAGGCAGCAGGCGTTGACGTACAGGAGCAGGGCGTCGACCGCCCACGCCGCTGCCTGCGGCTCGACGCCACCCGCCAGCACGATGCCGAGCATGCCCTCGCTCACGCGCAGGGTTTCCAGGTTGGTCGGGACCACGGCGAGTGCCGCCAGGGAGATGCCGGGGTAGCGCAGGTACTGGTCGCGGAGTTGGGTGCAGACGCGGGTGATCTGCTCCCGCCAGGTGCGCGGATCCGGTTGGGGCAGCTCGATTTCGGCGCAGAGCCGGCCGATCAGGAGGTCGTCCAGGTCCTCCTTGTTGACGACGTGGGCGTAGAGCGACGCGGGGCCGGTTTCGAGGGTGCCGGCCACCCGGCGCATCGTCAGGGCGCCGTACCCCTCGCGGGCGACGATGCCGAACGCGGTGTCGATGATGGCGTCGACGGTGATGGGCTTCTTGCGCCCCGCTGACGGTCCGCGCCGGGTCGGGTGGGTGCCGTCGGCCAGGGGTTGCTGGTGCCTTGCCGCACGCCGTCGCTGAGGTGGCGATGCCATGCGGCACAGTCTAGCCGGGTTGCGAGCGTAGTTCCGATTGACACGAACAGTGTTCGTAAGCAGAATGGTGTTCGTGATGATGGACTACGACGTACTCGTGGCCGGCGCCGGGCCGGTCGGGCTGATGCTGGCGACCGAACTGCGGCTCGCGGGAGTCCGCGTGCTGGTTGTCGAACGGCGGGACGAGCCCGATACCGCCGTCAAGGCGGGCGCGGTCAACACCGCCGCCGCGGAGGCCCTTGACCGGCGCGGCCTGCTCCCCGCGCTGGCGGCGGTGCTCCCCGACGCCCCCGCGGCCGCGGGTGTGACGCGGCCACCCTCCGTCGGGCACTTCGGTGGCATCCAGGTCCCCGCCGACCCCGTCGACGAGGACGATCCCCGCCTGCGCGGGCGTGGCGCGGCCGGCTGGTACCTGCAGGTTCCGCAGGTCGAGGTGGAGCGGATCCTCGGCCGGCGCGCGGCGGATCTCGGCGTCGAGGTCCGGCGCGGCGTCGAGGTGTGTGGCTTCGACGCGGATGAGGCTGGTGTCACTGTTCACCTGGCGGGCGGTGCTCCGGTGCGGGTGGCGTGGCTGGTGGGCTGCGACGGGGGTCGCAGTCTGGTCCGGCGCCTGGCGGGCTTCGAATTCCCCGGCACCGACCCCGAGATCACCGGCCGCCAGGTGGTGGCCACGGTGGCGGGGGCCGAGCGGCTGGGGCGGGGGTGGCAGTACACCCCGAACGGTGTCTATGTCTACGGGCCGGGGCCGGGTCGGGTGCGGACCGTCGAGTTCGACGGTCCGCCGGCGGATCGGGAGGCGCCGGTCACGGCGGCCGAGATGGAGGCCAGCCTGCGGCGCGTCAGCGGCGTCGACGTCCGCGTCACCGATGTCGTCAGCGGGACGCGCTACACGGACCACGCGCGGCAGGCGACCACCTACCGGTGCGGTCGCGTGCTGCTGTGCGGCGACGCCGCCCACGTGCACTCGCCGTTCAGCGGCCAGGGCCTGAACCTGGGGCTCGGCGACGCGGTCAACCTGGGCTGGAAGCTGGCCGCCACGGTGCGGGGCTGGGCGCCCGAGGGCCTGCTGGACACGTACACCAGCGAGCGGCACCCGGTCGGGGCCTGGGTGCTCGACTGGACCCGGGCGCAGGTGGCCGTGATGCGCGGTGACGCCGACAGCCGCGCGCTGCGGGGTGTGGTCACCGACTTCCTCGGTACGCGGGACGGGGCCACGTACTACGTGACGCGGATCTCCGGTCTGTGGCAGCGCTACGACCTGGGCGACGGCCACCCGCTGGTCGGCGCGGCGGTGCCCAACCTGCGGCTGCACGACGGCACCCGGCTCGCCGACCACACCCACGAGGGCCGGGCCCTGCTCGTCGACCTCGCCGGGGACGACCAGGTGGCGGCCCTGGCCAAGCCGTACGCCGGGCGCCTGGAACTGGTCCGGGGCGGCGCGGACGGCGCCGGGGTGAGCGGCTTGCTGGTGCGCCCCGACGGCTTCGTGGCGTGGGCGTCGGCCGAGGGCACCAGCGACCCCGCCGGCCTGGAAGCCGCCCTGACGCGCTGGCTGGGCGACGCCAACTGGTCCGGCTAAGCCGCGCGGCGGGGCAGGCCCGCGGTGCCGATGACGTGGAAGTGCTGGCCGTCGTTGTCCAGGATCGTCTGCCCGCTGCGCCCGTCGGCCAGCCAGTCCAGTTCCAGGTCGAACACGCAGTCGCAGGACCGGTCTGCGACATTGACCAGCATGACTTCCGGCTTGTCCTGCGCGACGTACAGGTAAATGTCCGGGTTGCCGCCGCCGTGCGGCCGGATGGCGGGGACCGGCTGGTCGAGATCGGTGTCGAGTTCGCGGACGCTGCCACCGGCCCCGCATTCACACGGAATCGTGACGATCATTCCGGTACGCGGATTCGGATCGCGCGAGCGGATATGAACGTGCAGCCGCTGCAGCAGTACCGCCGCGGGTAGTCCACCCTGGACGGCCACCTCGATCGACGCGCCGCCGACCGGTACCAGGCCGGCCAGTGCCGTGGGGGCGGTGTCCTTTTCCGCGGCGGTCAGGGCGGCCGCGGAGTGCGGCCAGTAGAAGGTGTCGGTGGTGGCGTTGTCCACCAGCTTGCAGCACCAGCGGGCCACCGCGCGCAGCGCCGGGGTCGCCGAGGGTGCCGGTGCCGCCGGAGCGTGCGAGCTGGCCTGCGGCGAGCGGGTGGCGCCCAGCACGACCACGGCGAGCACGACCAGGGCCACCACCGCGACGAGTACCGACCCGGCGACCTGCACGATGTTGCCGCCGGCGGTGACGGTCGTACGCCGCGACCCGATCCGCAGCCGCAGCCACAGGCGGGTCCGGTTACCGGCGGCGCCGGTGGACGACCAGGCGGTCAGGCACGCCACGAGCGTGCTGCCGATACCGATGGCCAGGTCCCATTTGTTGAATCCGTTCGCCCGGCTGTCTGGCAGCAAAATGGTCGCCACCCACGTGCTGAGGCAGAACACCACCACCATCCCCGCAGCCATGAGCGACTTTCGCAGCATTGCCATCCTCACCAATTCACCCGAACGCGCGCCCATTCACCCGGTGCCCGGAAAGGATATGCGTCCGGCACAATCGCATAGCGCAGGCGCACCGCCGTACCCGAGGAAAGGGTTTGTTTGTGAAGCGACCGGTCCGTTTCCTCGCGATGGCCGCGGCCGTCCTCGCCACCGCGGCGTGCGGGGCGTCGACGCAGCACGACGGTGGCCGCCCGCCGCGGCCGCACACCACCGCCACGGTGTACGTGCTCAGCCAGGCGCCGGACCAGGTCACCGCGGTCAACGCGCTGACCGGTGCCATCGGACGGACCATCCGGCTGGTCAAGTCGCCGAACCAGTTCCAGCTCACGCCGGACGGGCGCACCGCGGTGGCGATGAACGACGATTCGCTCATGCTCGTCGATGTCGCCAGCGGCGCGGTCCGTACCGTCGCGGTGTCGCTGCCGCGCCAGGTCGTGGTCCTGCCGGACAGCCGCAGCCTGGACGTGCTGACCTACCCGGTGGGGGACGTGCCGGGGCAGCTGGTGCCGGTCACGGTCGCCACCGGCGCGGTCGGGCGGCGGCTCGCGGTGGGGCGTACCGCGGCGGCGATGGCGCTGGCCCCGGACGGGCGCACCGTCTACGTGCTGCGCTCCGGCGAACAGTCGGTGGGGCCGAGCGGCGTGCCCACCTTCCAGCCGCCCGGCAGCGTCCTGCCGGTGGACACCGCCACCGGCACGGCCCGGCGCGAGATCGTGCTGGGCACGCTCGCGGACAGCATCGCGGTGACCCCCGACGGCCGCACCGCCTACGTCACCACCACCGACTCGGTCACCCCGATCGACACCGCCACCGGCACGGCGGGTGCCCCGATCGCGCTGCCCGGCGACGCGATCGGGCTGACCATCAACCCGGACGGGCGCGCGGCGTACGTGCTGTGCCTGCACGCGACCATCGAGGACGGCGCGGGCGTGGTGGTGCCGATCGACGTGGCCAGCAACCGGGCGCGCAAGCCGATCACGGTGCCGGGGGTGGGCAAGGAGCCGGCCGGCATCAGCGCCGCGCCCGGCGGCAAGCGGGTGTACGTGCTCGGGGACTCGCAGTCCGACGCGGTCGGCTGGGTGGACACCACGACCGACACCACCGGCCCGGCCCTGCGCGTGGGCCGCTCCCCGCAGCGCATCGCGTACAGCGCGGACGGCGCCACCGCGTGGGTGCTCAACGGCACCGCGCTGGTGCCGGTCACCACGGGCACCGGGGCGGTCGGCAAGCCGATCAGCCTGCCGCCCGGCCCGGTGGACGTGGCCGCGGGTACCTGAGGCGTCAGCCCCGGGTCCACTCCTGGTTGGTACCGCCGTTGCAGGTCCACACGTCGACGGCGGTGCCGTTGCCGGTACCGGCGCCGGACGCGTCCAGGCACAGCGCCGGGTTGGCCACGCTGGTCACCGTTTTCGCGGCGGTCAGCGTCCACTGCTGTGCCTTCGAGCCGGTGCAGTCGGTGATGACGACCGGGTCGCCGGCGGTGGCGCCGGTGCCGCCGACGGTCAGGCACTTGCTGGCGTAGACGGTCACCTCGTTGTTGGCGGCCCAGTTCCACGACTGGTTGCCGCCGCCGTTGCAGTCCCACAGGTCGAGCTGGGTGCCGTTGGTGGTGCTGAAGCCCGGCACGTCCAGGCAGCGGCCGGAGCCGGTGCCGACCAGCGGCTGCCCCGGCGGCGCGGCGGGCTGGTCGTTGACGGGTTCGGTGGTGCCGAAGCCGTACCCCCAGCGCAGCTGCGCGACCCCGGTGGCGCTGTTGTTGACCAGGTGCCCGTCGGCGGTCAGCGACTCGATCGAGTACGAGTCGCCGAAGCGCAGGCCGGGCCAGTACACCAGGCCCATGTGCTGGGCGCGGGCGGTCTCGGTGATGGCGGCGAAGTACGCGGTGTACGTGTTGCCGTTGTGCGCGCCGTAGTTCAGCCCGATCGTCATGGGCGCGCCGGCCTCGTCGACGATGGTGCGGTACCCGTAGCCGCCGATGCGCGGGGTCAGGTTGGCCAGCCAGTCGGCCTTCTGGGTGAAGCTGTTCCAGAACCCGTAGTAGTGCAGGGACAGCAGCGTGCCGCGCAGCGCCGGCGCCGCGCCGACCCCGGTCACGTCGTCGTTGTACCCGGTCCCGCTGATCACCACGCGGTCGCGCGGCACGTCGCGGTGGCGGGCCAGCCAGCCGGAGGTGACCGACACCCACTGGGCCAGGGTGTACCCGTGCGGCTCGTTCATCGGCTCGAAGTAGACCCGCGGGTTGTGCCGGTACGCCCGCACCACGGTGTCCCACATGGTGTTCCACGCGGCCACGTCGTCGATGAAGCCGTCCTTGCTGGTGTTGGCCTCCCAGTAGCTGACGATCACCTTGTCGCCGCTGGCGGTGGCCGCGTCGATCGCGCCGCGGTACGAGCGCCACCAGCCGGTACCGACACTGGCCGGGTTGATCGGCAGCCGCAGCGTGTTGGCGCCGAGGTTCTGCCGGAAGCCCCGCACCATCCGGGTGGCGGTGCGGTACACGGTGCGGTAGTCGTCGCCCACGGCCAGCCCGCTGGGTACCACCGCGTCGGTGGCGTAGTTGTCACGCGGGTCGGCCCAGTTGACGCCGCGGAAGTCGGCGGTGCCACCCCTCGGACCGTACTGCGCGGCGCCGTCGCCGGCCGGTGCGGTGGGGGTGCCGGCGTGGGCGATGGCCGAGGTGGCTAACAGCAGCAGGGCCGCCGCGGCGAACCCGGCCGCGACGGTTCGGGCTAAGGGTGTGGTTGGCGCCATCGCGGGGTGCTCCATTCATGGACGGTCAGGCTGGTCGCCCAGCCTAGGCATGTGCCAACCCTTCGTCAATGCCTTGGAGAAACGGGGTACGTCCCAGTTGAAGGGCGAGGAGAAACGCCCGTCACAACCAACGGGGCAAGGGCACCGGGGCGGCTTCGCGTCCGGTGGCCCAGGCCAGCAGCCGTGCCGCCGGGGCGGTCAGGTCGGTGGGGCCGTCCAGCCAGGTGCGGTCGCGGTCGGTGGCGACCAGGCGCACCGGTGGGCGGTCGGGCCGGCGGCACAGCGTCGCCGTCACGTCGTCCAGCAGCGCGTCGACCAGACCGGGGTGCAGGTCTTCGACCTGCACCCCGGCGGCCAGATCCACCGCGTGCAGCCACACCTCGCGCACGCGCAGCCACGGGATCTCGGTGGCCGGGATGCTGCGGCCCAGCGCGCTGCGCACCTCCGCCCGCCAGGCCGCCTCGTCCAGCCC
>DATEJJ010000499.1:0-9985 GCA_035278125.1 Rugosimonospora sp. | reverse complement strand
CAGCCCACCGCCGGCCGCCGCCGGCACCGCGCTGTCCGCGACGCGGCGGCTGGTGGTGGCGACCGGCATCACCAACGTCTGGCGGACGCCCGCGGCGCAGGCGGCAGCCGAGACCGCCGGACTGTCCACAAGGTACCCGGGCCGCTTCGTCCTCGGTATCGGCGTGGGCCACAGCCAGGCGACCCCGGAGTACCGCCGGCCGTACGCGGCGATGGTCGAGTACCTGGACGCGCTGGACGCCGCGGCGGTACCGGCGGGCGAGCGGGTACTCGCCGCGCTCGGCCCGAGGATGCTGCGGCTGTCGACACAGCGGGCCGCGGGCGCGCACCCGTACCTGATCCCGCTGGAGCACACCGCGCGGGCCCGCGCGCTCCTCGGCCCGCAGGCGCTGCTCGCGCCCGAGGTCAACGTGGTGCTGGACAGCGACCCGGACACCGCCCGGCAGGCCGCCCGCAAGCACCTCCGGTACTACCTGACGCTGACCAACTACACCGGCAACTTCCGCCGGTTCGGCTTCACCGACGCGGACCTCGCGGGCGGCGGCAGCGACCGGCTGGTCGACGCGCTGTACCTGTGGGGCGGGGTGGACCGGATCCGGGCGCGGGCCGGGGAGTTCTACCGCGCCGGCGCCGACCACCTCGCCGTGCAGGTGGTACCCACGCACGCGGACGAGCCCCCGGCGGCGCGGTACCGGGCCCTGGCCGCCGCGCTGGTACAGGCGTAGCGGCCCGGGCCCGGGCTGATCCGTCACCTCAGCTCGCGGCCTGCACGAACTGGTCCGTGTACGTCTTGCTCAGGTCGATGGTCTTGCCCTTCACGTCCGGGTTGAACGTGCTGAGCACCTTGAGGTTGGTGGGCGGCCCGTTCGGCGGCATGACGCCGGTCGGGTTGTAGATGCCCTTCTCGTTGTTGAGCGCCTGCGTGTACGCGTCCTTGCCCACGCCCGAGTAGTAGTCGGCGGGCATCTGGTCGGTGATCTGCGCGGCGGTGTGGTCCTGGATCCACTTGAGCGTCTTGACGTACGCGTTCACGAGCTTCTGCACGATCTGCGGGTGCCCCTGCACGTACGCGGTCGTCATGTACAGCGACGTGGCCGGGTACTCGCCGCCCAGCGCCGCCGAGGCACCCGCCGCGGAGCGCATGTCCAGCAGGATGTACGCCTGCTTGTTGGCGAGCAGCTGCGAGACGGTCGGTTCGGTGGTCATCGCGCAGTCGACGTTCTTGTGGGTCATCGCGCCGATGAGGGTGGCGCCGGCCTGCACGCCGAGGCGGTGGATGCTCGACGGCGCGACACCGTTCTTCTGCGCCAGGAACTGGGTCAGGTAGTCGGTGGAGGAGCCGATGTCGGTGACGCCGAGGGTGCGGCCCTTCCAGTCGGCCGGCGACTTGACGACGTTCTTGAGGTCGTTGCGGCACAGCTCGACCTCGCCCGGCGTGACGAGCATGGACACCACAGACTCCGCGGACTGGCCGAGACCCTGCAGGTCGATGGTGTGGTCGTAGAAGCCGCCGACGCCGTCGACCTTCTGGGCCATCATCTGCGTGGTCGCGTCCACGCCCGCGCCCTCGTCCTGCAGCGACACGTTGAGGCCCTCGGCCTGGTAGTAGCCCAGCCGCTGGGCCAGCATGAAGGGCAGGTAGATCTGCTTGCTCAGGCCGCCGACCATGATGCTCACCGACGGGCCGGTGGCCGCGCCGGCCGCGACCGGCGCGCTGTTGGATGTCGTACTGGCCTTGTTCGCGCAGCCGGCGAGCGCCACCGTGGCGAGCAGTCCGGCCGCGAGCCATCTCTTTCTGGACATGGAGGTTCTCCTTTTGCGGGTTCGGGTGGGAGAGTCGGTTCAGAGGTCGGGGCCGGACAGCTGCGGCGGCCGCCAGCGCAGCAGGCGCTTCTCCAGCCGGGTGATGAGCCACTCGGCGGCCAGCGCGACCGCGCCCATGAGGACCATCGCGGCCCATACGCCGTTGGCGTCGAATGTGTTCTGCGCCGTCTTGATGAGTACGCCGAGCCCCTGCAGCCCGCCGATGAACTCGCCCACGATGGCGCCGATGAGCGCGAAGCCGAACGCGACGTGCAGGCTCGCGATGATCCAGGTGAACGCCGACGGCAGCACCACCTGCCGGGTGACCTGCCAGCGGGAGGCGCCGAGGATGCGCGCGTTGGCGATGAAGTTGCGGTCCACCTCGCGCGCGCCCTGGAAGGCGTTGAAGAACACGCCGAAGAACACCAGCACGATCACGAGCAGCACCTTGGACTCCAGGCCCAGCCCGAAGCCGAGCACGAACACCGAGCCCAGCACGATGCGCGGGATGGAGTTGAGCACCTTGATGAACGGGCCGAACACGTCGGCCAGGAAGCGCACCCGGCCCAGCGCCAGCCCGCACACGATGCCCAGCGAGGTACCGATGAGGAAGCCGAGTACCGCCTCCTCCATGGTCGCCTTCACCTGGTCGCCGAGCGAGCCGACCGCGGTGCCCACGGTGATCCAGGAGTGCAGCCGGCCGACGATGCCGGTGGGCTCGCCGTACAGGATGACTTTCCGGGAGTCGCCGCCGACGTAGAGCTGCCAGCCGGCGATGATGACGACCAGCGCGGCGATCTGGGTGCCGAGCACCAGCGCCCGGCGCCGCTGCGGCGCGGTCACCGGGCCACCCCCGCCGGTACCGCCGCGGACCGGGTGGTCTGGCTGTAGGCGATGTCCACCTCGGCGCGCAGCGCCTCCCAGATCTGGTGGTACAGGTCCACGAAGTGCGCCTCGAACCGGATCTCCTGGACCACCCGGGGCCGGGGCAGGTCGATCGGGAACACCGCCTTGACCGTGCCGCCCGGGCCGGCGGTCAGCACGACCACCTTGTCCGCCAGGGCGATCGCCTCCTCCAGGTCGTGCGTGACGAACACGACCGCGGGGCGGGTCAGGTCCCAGAGACTCAATAGTTCATTCGACATGAGCGCCCGGGTCTGTACGTCGAGCGCGCTGAACGGTTCGTCCATCAGGATGATGCCCGGCTTGTTGATGAGGTTCTGCGCCAGCGCCACCCGCTTGCGCATGCCGCCGGAGAGCTGGTGCGGGTACCGGTCCTCGAAGCCGGCCAGGCCCACCCGGCGGATCCAGTCCCGCGCGTCGGCGATCGCGGTGCGCTTGGCCACGCCGCGGAAGCGCGGCCCGGCGGACACGTTGTCCAGCACGGTCTTCCAGGGCAGGATCGCGTCGGTCTGGAACATGAAGCCGACGCCCGGGGTGATGCCGGCGACCTCGACGCCTCCCACCAGCACCTGGCCGGCCGAGGGCCGCTCCAGTCCCGAGATCAGCGTGAGCGTTGTCGACTTCCCGCAGCCGGTCGGACCCACCACCGCGCAGAACTCGCCCGGCGCGACGGTGAGGTCGAGGTCGCGCAGGGCCGTGTACGGCGCGCCACCCATGGTCGCGAACCGCTTCGTGATACCGCGCAGCTCGATCGCGGGCGGACCGCCGGCGGTAACGGCAACTGACATGACGTAGGTGTCCTTTCTCACTGTGCCCGGCAGCGTAGGTTTCCGGCAGATGGCGGCACAGAGTTCTGGCGGTTTCGTGCGATGGTGCTCTTACTCGCTGTTGTGTGCATTTAGCTCACCCTGGACTTCACGCCGGACCCGGGCGCATGCTCCGAGGGTGATCTGGCGCTCGCGCACCCTGGCCTCGCAGGTACTGCTCGGCGTGCTCGGCATCCTGGTCGTGACGACCGCGGTCGGCGGGCTGCTGTACGTGACTCTCAGTGATCAACTTCTTGATCAGCAGTACGAGCAGCGGGCGCTGGGCATCGCGCAGACCGTGGCCCAGATGCCCGACGTCCGGGACGCGCTGCTGGCCCGCGACCCGACCGGGCTGATCCAGCGGCGCGCGGAGCAGGTACGGCGGCAGGCGCAAACGACGTACGTGGTGGTGACCGACCGCACCGGGCTGCGGTACTCGCACCCGACCACCGCCCTGATCGGCCAGCGCCTGGAGGAGCCGGTCATCGTGCTCGACGGGAAGGGGTACACCGGGATCGACCCGGGCAGCCTGGGCCGCTCCGCCAACGGCAAGGCGCCCATCTTCGGTACCGACGGGACGGTCGTCGGCGAGGTCTCGGTGGGCATCCTGGAGCGTGACGTGGCCCGGCAGGTACGCCACGAGGTGCTGTTCATCGCCGGGTACTCCGCGCTCGCGCTCGGCCTCGGCGGGTTCGCCTCCTGGCTGCTGGTCTGGCGGATCAAGCGGGTCACCTTCGGGCTGGAGCCGGCCGAGATCGTGTCCCTGCTCCAGGAGCGGGAGGCGATGCTGCACGGCATCCGGGAGGGCGTGATCGGCTTCGACGCCAAGGGCCGGATCGACGTCATCAACAGCGAGGCGCTGCGCCTGCTGCACCTGCCGCCCGGTGTCACCGGCCAGCCGGTGGCGCAGCTGCTGCCGCCGGGCCGGCTGCGGGACCTGCTCACCGGCGCGGTGGGCGGGGACGACCAGCTGGTGCTGACCGACGACTACCTGCTCGTGGTGAACCGGATGCCGGTCGTCCTGGGCGGGCGGGACGGCGGTGCGGTGGTGACACTGCGTGACCGTACCGAGATGGAGGCGCTGGTCCGCGAGCTGCGCTCGGTCAGCGGGCTGACCACCGCGCTGCGCGCGCAGGAGCACGAGTTCGCCAACCGGCTGCACGTCATGTCCGGGCTGCTGGAGATGGGCGAGCAGCAGGAGGCGGCGGACTACCTGGCCGAGATCTCCGCGCACTCGCTGGCCCGGGCCGAGGACATCCGGGCGCGGATCGCGCCGCCCGCGGTGGCCGCGCTGCTGGTGGCCAAGGCGACCGTCGCCGCCGAGCAGGGCGTGCGGCTGGTGGTCGCCGAGGACGCGCACCTGGACCAGCCGGCGGTGGACACCCGGGCGCTGCTCACCATCATCGGCAACCTGGTGGACAACGCCATCGAGGCGCTGGCCGGGCAGCCCGGGCCGCGGGAGATCAGCGTCGAGATCACCGACCACGACGGGGTACGCCTGACCGTCATCGACAACGGTCCCGGTATCCCCGCGACCGACCTGGACCGGGTCTTCCTGGACGGGTACTCGACCAAGTCGCCGGACAGCGGGATGCGCCGCGGGCTCGGGCTGGCGCTGGTACACCGGATCGTGCACCGGGCCGGCGGTACGATCACCGTCACCGCGGGGCGGGGTACCCGGTTCGAGGTGCACCTGCCCACCCCGGTCGTGGCGCTCGCATGATCCGTACCCTCGTGGTGGACGACGACTACCGGGTCGCGCGCATCCACGCGGCCAGCGTGGAGCGGGTACCCGGATTCGCCTGCGTCGGGCAGGCGCACACCGCGGCGGAGGCCCGGTCCGCCATCGCCGAGCACCAGCCCGACCTGCTCCTGCTGGACATCTACCTGCCCGACGAGGACGGCCTGTCCCTGCTGCGTTCGCTGCGGGCGCAGCCCTCGGCGCCGGACTGCATCATCATCAGCGCCGCCCGGGACCTGCGCATGGTGCGCTCCGCGATGCAGGTCGGCGCGGTGTACTACCTGGTCAAGCCGTTCGGCTTCGCGCAGCTGCGGGACCAGCTGGAGGCGTACCGCCGCTGGCGCGCCCGGTTGGCCAGCGCGGGCGAGGCCGATCAGGCCACTGTGGACACTCTGTACAACCTGCTGCGCGGCTCGTCCTCGTCCACCGCGGTACGCCGGCACCTGTCCCTCACCACGCAGCGCATCCTCGACGTGATCGCGACCGCGGGCCAGCCGGTGGGCGCCGCGCACATCGCCGGCCAGCTCGGGGTGAGCCGCCCCACCGTGCAGCGGTACCTGGCGAAGCTGGAGCGGCAGGGGCTGATCGAACTGCACCTGGAGTACGGCGCCGCCGGCCGCCCCAACCACCTGTACCGCCCCGCCGGCGGCGACGGCTGAACCGTGCGTGGTTCGCCGCGGGCGGGGTAGAAGCCGTGCGGTGAACCAGGCCAGGCCGTCGGCGCGCGACCACCTCAGGGCGATCGGCCCCGGAGCGGTCTCCGGTGCCTCGGACACCGACCCCACCACCGTGGCGACCGTGGTGGTCGTCGGCGCCACCACCACCTACGGGCTGGCCTGGCTGGCGCTGTGGCTGTTGCCGGTGCTCGCCGTGGTGCAGATCCTGGCGACCCGGGTCGGCCTGGACAGCGGGCGGGACCTGCAGCAGGCCGTGGTCGAGGGGTACGGGCGCGGGCCCGGCCTGGTGCTGCTGGGCTCGGTGCTCGGCGTCAACGTGCTGACCATCGCGGCCGACCTGCAGGGCGGTGCCGCCGCCGTGCACCTGCTCACCGGCTGGAACCCCCGGTGGGTACCGGCGCCGCTCGCGCTCGCCCTGCTGGCCCTGCTCCTGCTGGGCAGCTATCACGGGGTCGTCCGGGTGCTGCGGTACGTGATGCTGTGCCTGCTCGCGTACGCGGCGGCGGCGGTACTGGCGCGCCCGGACCGGGGTGCCGTGGTCCGGGGTACCCTCGTGCCCTCGCTGCGCCTGGATCCGGCCCACCTGTCGGGCGTGCTCGCGCTGCTGGGTACCACGCTGACCGCGTACATGTACCTGTGGCAGGCGGTCGAGCAGCTGGAGGAGCCGGGCCGGCGGGTGGGTCGCCAGGTGGACGCGGTGGTGGGCGCGCTGCTGGCCGGGGCGCTGGTCTGGTTCATCCTGGTCGCCAGCGGCGCCACGCTCGGCGTACCGCACCGGCGGGTGGACACCGCGGCGCAGGCGGCACAGGCGCTACGGCCGGTGGCGGGGCGGTTCGCCGGTGACCTGTTCGCGGTGGGCCTGCTCACCTCGGCGGTCATCGCGCTGCCGGTCATCGCGGCGACCGGCGGGTACGCGGCGGCCGCCCAGTTCGGGTGGGTACGCGGGCTGTCCCGGCCACCGCGCCGGGCACCCCGCTTCTACGCCGTGATCGCGGTACAGACGCTGCTGGGTACCACGCTGGCGCTCGGCGGGTTCAGCCCGATCGGGCTGCTGTACGCGGCGAGCCTGGTCGCGGGCGTGGCCACCCCGCTGGGGCTGGTGCTGCTGGTGCTGGTCGCGGCGAACCCGGTGGTGATGCGCGGCCGGCCGGTGGGCCGGGGCCTGCGCGCCGCCGGCTGGCTGGTCGCGCTGCTGGTCTCCGTGGCCACCGCGGTGTACCTCGCCCGGGAGCTGTACTGACTGGCGGGTCAGGGTTTGCGGCCGACCGCGGCGTAGTGCGGCACCGGGGGTGGCGGCGGCTGGTCCTCGTCCAGTTCGGGGCGCCACCGCGAGCAGCTCACCACCCCGGGCTCGACCAGGTCGAGGCCGGTACACAGCGCCGCGAGCCGGGCCTGGCTGCGCAGCACCATGGGCGCGGAGCCGTTGCGGTTCCACAGCGCCACCGCCTCCGCCATCTCCGCACCGTCCACCTCCCCGGTGGGGTGCGAGACGACGAGGTAGCTGCCGGACGCCACCGCGGCGAGCAGCCGGCGCACGATGCCCGCGGCCTCGCCGTCGTCGAGGACGAAGTTGAGGATGCTGAGCAGCATCACCGCCACCGGCCGGGCCGGGTCCAGCGTCCGCCACGCCTCGCGCAGGATCGCGTCCGGGTCGTGCAGGTCCGCGTCGACGTAGTCGGTGCGGCCCTCGGGGGTGCTGCGCAGCAGCGCGCGGGCGTGCGTCAGCACCATCGGGTCGTTGTCCACGTAGACGATGCGGGCCTCCGGCACCACCCGCTGGGCCACCTCGTGCGTGTGGTCGCCGGTCGGGATGCCGGTGCCGATGTCCAGGAACTGGTGCACACCCTCGTGCATGGCCAGGTGGCGCACGGCGCGGCCGAGGAACGCCCGGTCGGCGCGGGCGGAGGCGACCAGGCGCGGTACCAGGCCGAGGATCTGCTCGCCCAGCCGGCGGTCGGCCTCGAAGTTGTCCTTGCCGCCCAGCCAGTAGTTCCAGATGCGCGCGCTGTGCGGCACCTCGGTGCGCAGCCTCGCCAGCAGCTCGTCGCTCATACCGCGTACGTCTCGACGAGGCTGTCCATCACCTTGTCCAGGTGCGGGTCCACCACCTGCCGCGCCGGGTCCGCGGCGTACCAGTCCACGATCTCGCGGGCGCCCTGCTCGAACGGGATCCGCGCGGCGAAGCCCGGTACCAGCCGGCGCAGCTTCGTGTTGTCGAAGACCATCGAGTGCGCCTTGTCGCCGAGCAGGCCGGCGCCCCACTCCGGGTCGGCCACGGCGATCGCGTCCGAGGGTACGTGCACGATCCGGCAGGACAGGCCGGCCGCCGCGGCCAGCGTCTCCGCGATCTGGTTCCAGGTCAGCACGTCGTCGGAGGTGATGTGGACCGCCTCGCCGAGCGTGCGCGGGTGGCCGAGCAGCGGCACGAAGCCATGCGCGAAGTCGACGTGGTGGGTGAGTGTCCACAGTGACGTACCGTCCCCGTGCACCACGACCGGCTTGCCCTGGCGCATCCGGGCCAGCACCGTGTACCCGCCGTCGAAGGGCACCAGGGTCCGGTCGTAGGTGTGCGACGGGCGCACGATGGTGGCCGGGAACCCGCTCTCCCGGTACGCCGATACCAGCAGGTCCTCGCAGGCGATCTTGTCGCGGGAGTACCGCCAGAAGGGGTTGCGCAGCGGCGTCGACTCCACCACGGGCAGCCGGGCCGGCGGCGTCTGGTACGCCGAGGCGGAGCTGATGAACACGTACTGGCCGGTGGTGCCGCGGAACAGATCGATGTCGACCTGTACCTGCTCGGGCGTGAACGCCACCCAGTCCACCACGGCGTCGAACTCGCGGTCGCCGAGGGCGGCGCGGACCGCGGCCGGATCGCGGATGTCCGCGTGCAGCACGGTCGCCTGCGGAGGCACCGGCCGGGCGCCGGTGCGGCCCCGGTTCAGCAGGTACAGGTCGATGCCGCGCTCGACGGCCAGCTGGGTGCAGGCGGAGCTGATGATGCCGCTGCCGCCGATGAACAGAACCTTGAGGGTACCCACGCGTCCACCCTACGGCGCGGTCACTGGCCGTGTGTGCCCGTGCTCCACACCGCCTTCTTGGCCGCAGTGTAGAGGACCACGTTCCCGTCGTTCTGCACCGCCAGGAAGCCGAGCTTGGCGCCGTACGTGTGCGAACTCCACAGGGGAGCGCCGGCCGCGTTGTAGATGACGAAGTTCCCGTCGCTCTGCAGCCGGCTCAGCGCCCCGGCGCTGCCGCTGGTCTTGCTGCTCCAGATCGCCGTGCCGCCGTCGTACAGGACGAGGTTGCCGCCGGAGGTCTGGACCAGCTTGTACCGGCCGCTGGCCGAGGTGCGGAACTGCGCGGGGCCGAGCCACTCCCCCGGTACCAGCAGGCTGATCCCCTGCGTGTCGGTACCCCAGACCGCCGTGCTGCCGTGCTGCACCACCACGTTGCCGTCGTTCTGCACCACCACCGACGCGCCGGCGTTGCCCTCGGTCGCGGTGGCGTACAGCGGCGTCTTGTCGGGCGCGTAGACCACCAGGTTGCCGTCCCCGCCCAGGTAGGTGTACGCGCCGGGGCGGTGGCTGGTCTGCGCGCTCCAGACCGGCTTGCTCGCCGCGTCGTACTCGACCAGGTTGCCGTCCGGCTGCTGCTGGAGCCGGTACCGGCCGTTGGGCGAGGTACGGGACTGGCCGGCGAGCAGGCCCTGGCCCGGCATCAGCGTGTAGTTCTCCTGGCGGCTGTTCCACAGCGGGGTGCCGGTGCTGCCGGAGAGCACCACGTTTCCGTCGTTCTGCACCACCAGCCGGGCGCCGCGCCGGGTGCCGGTGGTACCGCTGTTCCACCGGGGCGTGCCGGCGGCGGTGTAGACCACCATGTTGCCATCGGTCTGGAAGAGCGTGGTGGCGCCCGGGTTGCCGCCGCTCTGCGAGCTCCACAGCGGCCTGCCGGCGGCGGTGTACTCGACCAGGTTCCCGTCGGTCTGCTGTACCAGCAGGTAGCCGCCGCTGGCCGAGCGCAGCGCCTGCCCGGCGGTGAGCTTCCCGCCCGGCTGCA
>DATEJJ010000498.1:0-2774 GCA_035278125.1 Rugosimonospora sp. | reverse complement strand
CGGCGCGGACCGGCGGCCACGACTTCGAATCGGACCCCCTGGTCGCGGTGCTCGGCACCGCCGGGGACACGCCGCGCGACCAGCTGCTGGCCGGGCTGGCCATGCAGGACCTGCTGCTCACCGCGGTCGAGGCCGGCCTGGCCGCCTCGCTGCTGTCCCAGCCGATCGAGGTACCCGCGGCCCGCGAACAGCTGCGCCTGGGCCTGGGCCGGTACGGGCCGCCGCAGATCGTGGCCCGGATCGGCTACGGCACGCCCGGCACGCCGTCCCCGCGCCGCCCGGCCGTCGAGGTCATCGACGCCACCTAGGATCGAGCCATGCCAGACGCCACGCCACCCTCGTGGAGTCCGCCGTCGCTCGGGCTCACCCCGCTGTCCCGGGTACGCCTGGACGAGCTGCTGCAGGAGCTGCTGGATCGGGTCGGCGAGGTGCTGTCCGCCCGGGAGCGCCTCTCCGCCCTGCTACAGGCGGTCGTCGGGGTGGGCAGCGACCTCGACCTGCACAGCACCCTGCAGCGCATCGTGGTCTCCGCGTGCCGGCTGGCCGGCGCCCGGTACGCCGCCCTCGGCGTGATCGGCCCGGACCGGCGGCTGGTCGACTTCATCACCGAGGGCATCGACGAGGAGACCCAACGCAGCATCGGTGAGCTGCCCACCGGGCGCGGGGTGCTCGGCCTGCTCATCGACGAACCTCATCCGGTACGGCTGCACGACATCGCCGAGCACCCGCGCTCGTACGGCTTCCCGCCGCACCACCCGCCGATGCGGAGCTTCCTCGGGGTACCGGTCCGGATCCGGGACGAGGTCTTCGGCAACCTGTACCTCGCGGAGAAGCGGGGCGCCGAGGACTTCACCGTCGAGGACGAGGAGATCATCCTGGCGTTGGCCGCCGCGGCCGGTGTCGCCATCTCCAACGCCCGCCTGTACGCGACCGCCCGGCGCCGGCAGCGCTGGCTGGAGGCGACCGCGGAGATCACCACCGTGCTGCTCGGCGAGGTGCACCGCACCGCGGCGCTGCGCCTGGTCGCCACCCGTGCCCGGAGCGTGGCCGAGGCGCAGCTGGTGCTCGTCCTGCTCCACGACGAGGACTCCGGCGAGCTGACCGTGGAGATCGTGGAGCCGGACCGGGCGGACCTGCACGGCGTGGTACTGCCGGTGGCGGGTACCGCGCTGGAGCAGGCGGTGACCGGGCGCCAGGCGATCGTGGTGGAGGACCTGGGCAAGGCGGCCGGCTGGCCGGTACCCGTCAGCACCGGCAGCTGCCTGATCGCACCGCTGGCCGCCTCCGGCACGGTACTCGGCCTGCTCGCGGTCGCGTACCCGCGCGGCGGCCAGGCGTTCGACGATCCGTCCGATGTGGACGTACTGACCACGTTCGCCGGGCAGGCCGCGCTGGCGCTGGAGCGCGCCCGGGCCCAGGAGGAGCGGGAGCTGCTGGCCGTGCTCGAAGACCGCGAGCGCATCGCCCGCGACCTGCACGACGTGGTGATCCAGCGGCTGTTCGCCACCGGCCTGCAGCTCCAGTCCACGGCCCGGCTGGCCGGGCGGCCCGAGGTGGGCGACCGCATCGGTGCGGCAGTGGACGACCTGGACACCACCATCCGCGACATCCGCTCGGCCATCTTCGAGCTGCGCGCCCCGGCCACCGCCACCCTCCGCACCGACGTACAGTCCACTGTGGACGCCGCTGCCGCGTCCCTGGGGTTCCACCCCGAACTGGTGCTCGACGGGCCGGTCGACAGCGCGGTACCCGACGCGGTGCGGCCGGACCTGCTCGCCGTGCTGCGCGAGGCACTGTCCAATGCGGTACGCCACGCCCAGGCCAGCCAGGTGCGGGTGACCCTCATGGTACACAGTGGACAGATCACGCTCACGGTGGCCGACAACGGGGTGGGCACCGGTACCCTCGACGAACGCGGGGGCCTGGCAAACCTACGCCAGCGGGCGGAGGGCCACGGCGGCACGTTCGAGGTCACCGGTACCCACCCGTCGGGCAGCACGCTCACCTGGTCGGTACCGGTCTAGCCACCGGGCCCGGTCAGACCCGGAAGATCTCGTAGAGCGCCGGGTGGTCCGTCCAGTGCATGCGCGCGTACCCGCCGTTGAGCCAGGTCACGTGACCGGTGTAGAAGACCTGCTGCAGCGCCGAGTCACTCAGCCGGTGGTACCCCTTCGGCACGCACCCGCGCACGTTGTACGGGCGGCTCGGGTTCGCCGTCATGTTGAAGTCCCCGGAGACGATGACGTCGGGCTCCACCCAGGACGCGGACGCCAGCGTGGACATCAGCTCGTGGCACTGCGCCATGGCCACGTTGCGGTGGATCGACAGGTGCGTGGTACAGGAGGTGAGCCGGCCCACGATGGCCGTGACACAGGTCCAGGTCCGCTCCTCCGGCGTGGTGTCCTGGCTGTGGTACCAGCCGTAGTGCACGTCGCTGCCGCCGTCGTGGTGGATCACCGCCACCCCGTAGAACTGGTCGTTGACACAGCGCAGCGCCTCGTTGGTACGCCGGTCCACCGCGGGGACGAAGTCGGCGTAGATGTGCGCGTCGCCGTACAGGTCGGCCATGGCCTGGGTCAGCTTGCCCCAGCCGTCCGTCGCCCACACGTCGTCATGGCACACCTCGTTCACCGTGACCACGTCCGGCGCGTACTTGTGGATCTTCGTGACCGCCTCGTCGATGGAGTGGCCCGACGTGAAGCAGCCGCGGGCCCAGCCGCTGTCGCACAGGTTCATCTGCAGTACCACGAACGTCCCGGCCGCCCGGGACGGCC
>DATEJJ010000497.1:0-7361 GCA_035278125.1 Rugosimonospora sp. | reverse complement strand
AGGTACGGCTGCCCGCCGGCGCGCTGGTCGGCGGCGTCGAGGGGGACGGGTACGGCGCGGCGATGCGCTCGCTGGCCCGGGGGCGGCTGCACGTGGCGGCGCTGTGCGTGGGGCTGGCCGGCCGGGTGCTGGAGGAGAGCGTGCGCTGGGCCGCCACCAGCCGGCAGGGCGGGCAGGCGATCGGCGAGTACCAGCTGGTCCAGGCGATGCTCGCGGAGTCGCACGCGGAGCTGTACGCGGGCCGGGCCATGGTGCTGGAGGCGGCCCGGGCGTACGACGCGGGCGAGGACCGGCGGTTGGCGCCCAGCTCGGCGAAGCTGTTCTGCAGCGAGATGGTGGGCCGGGTGGCCGACCGCGCGGTGCAGGTATTCGGCGGCGCGGGCTACATGCGCGGCGTACCGGTGGAGCGGTTCTACCGGGACGCCCGGCTGTTCCGCATCTACGAGGGCACCAGCGAGATCCAGAAGCTGGTCATCGCGCGGCAGCTCTTGCGCGGCGCTCCTTCGGCCGGCGCGAGCTGATCGGCCCGGTGGAGCCGCGTACCACCAGCTCCGGCTCGAACAGCATCTCGTCGGCGGGTACCTCGTGCCCGGCGACCTGGCTGGCGAGCAGCGCCACCGCCGCGTGGCCCATCGCGTCGATCGGCTGCCGCACCGTGGTCAGCGGCGGGTCGGTGCAGTTCATGAACGCCGAGTCGTCGTAGCCCACCACGGACACGTCGGCCGGCACGGACAGGCCCTGCCGGCGTACCGCCTTGATGGCGCCCAGCGCGAGCACGTCGCTGGCGCAGATGATGCCGGTGATGCCGCGCTTGATGAGCCGGGTGGCCGCGGACTGGCCGCCCTCCATGGAGAACAGGGTGTGCTCGACCCGCGTGCCGTCCGCGCCGGCGAGGGTCTCGAACGCCTCCTGCTTGCGCCGCGAGGGCATGTGGTCGCCGGGGCCGAGCACCAGCCCGATGCCGTCGTGCCCGAGCGAGGCGAGATGCTTGTACGCCTGGTCGACCGCGTGCCGGTCGTCGGTGGCCACGCACGGGAAGCCCAGGTCCTCGATGGCCGCGTTCACCAGCACCACGGGCAGCCCGCGCTCGCGCAGCTGGTAGTAGTGCTCGTGCTCGGCGGCCGCCTGGGCGTAGTTGCCGCCGGCGAAGATGACCCCGGACACGTGCTGGTCCAGCAGCATGTCCACGTAGTCGGACTCCAGCACCCCGGCGCCGGTGCGGGTACACAGCACGGGCGTGAACCCGCGCCGGGCGAGGGTACCGGCGACCACCTCCGCGAACGCCGGGAAGATGGGGTTCTGCAACTCGGGCAGGACCAGGCCGACGAGGCGGGCCCGGTCCCCGCGCAGCTTGCTGGGCTGCTCGTAGCCGAGCACGTCCAGCGCGGTCAGCACGGCCGCCCGGGTCGCCTCGGAGATGCCCGGTTTGTTGTTCAGTACCCGGCTCACCGTGGCCTCGCTGACCCCGACGTACCGGGCCACCTCGGCGAGTCGTCTCGTCATGCGTGCAAGGGTACTGCATGGACAACGCAAACCCTTGCACGCATGACGTTTCTCCACCGGCTACGGGTTGACCGTGATGGTGAAGGTGCTCGTGGTGTTCTGGATGTTGACGACGTTGTCGGACTCCACCAGATGGTTGAACGTCGCCGAGCCCACCGCCGGCCCCTGTCCGGGCTCCGGCAACGGGTTGGCCCAGATGCCGTACCCGGACTTGGCGGAGTACTGGTCGCCGCTGGCGTGCGCACCGGTGATGGTGGTGTTGGTGAAGACGGTGTCCGTCACCGGGTACAGCGCGGCACCGCCGGAGTAGTCGGTCTGGAACATGATGCCGGAGTAGGTCGGGCTGGTGATGGTGGCGTCGTTGACCCGGATGCCCTGGAACGGCTGGGTCGCCGAGAACACCCAGATCGCACCGAAGACCTGGTCGCCCCAGAAGTGCCCGCCGTCGCGCGCCAGCGAGAAGTTGGCGATGGTGGTGGGCGGGCTGGCGCCGAAGCCCTCGAACGGGAACCCGAAGTTGAGCGAGCTGATGGTCAGCCCCGAATAGCACAGCGTGTCCGCGACCGTGAAGTTCTGCACGGTGTTCGCGTACCCGCCGTACACCGCCACGCCCGCCGCCCGCCACGGGGTCAGCGCGGTGACGTTCTGGATGGTGTTGTTCTTCAGCTCCCCCGGGTTCTGGTCCTGCGCGGCGAACAGCGCGAAGCTGTCGTCACCCGTGGACCGGGCCTCGTCGTTGCTGATGAGGTTGCCCTGGCTGCCGTTGGTGAGGTTGATCCCGTCGGCCATCAGGTCGCGGATACGCATGTTGGTGAAGGTGGAGTTCTGAACGTTCGCCGCACCCCACACGCCGACCACCTGGTGCTCGATCCACACGTCGTCGATGGTGATGTTCGACTGGTTGCGCAGGTCCCAGGTGTGCCCCGGACCGTCCACTCTGGAGTCGTAGTTGCCGAACCAGGCGAAGCCGTGGAAGGAGGAGCCGCTGGCGCCGCTCTCCAGGTCCCAGCCGGCGTCGGTGTTCTCCTGGTTCGCGGGGGCGACGAACTGGCTGTACCACACGCCGGCGCCGACCACGCGTACCGGCTTCTGGTACACGAGCAGCTTGCCGGTGACCGCGTACTGGCCGGGCGGCAGGTACACGCCGGTCCAGGTGCCGGTGGTGTCCATGCGTACCTTGTCCAGCGCGTTCTGCACGTCCTGCTGGCCGAAACCGGCCGGTACCGCGAGGTGCGCCGGGTCGGGGTTGGCCACCGGGGCCACCTGCTCCAGGTTCATGAAGTCGATGGCGTACTGCGACCCGTTGCCGGCGTCCTTCTGCAGCCGGATGGTGCTGCCCGCCTGGTACGAGGACGGGAGCAGGAAGCTCGCCTCGTCGTAGACGTGCCGCGGGCTGCCCGCGCCGGGTGAGTTGCCCGGGCCGGTCTCCGCGCCGTACAGCCACGCGAAGTGCGAGCTGAGCGTGAGCGGCTGTACCAGGTTTCCGTTGACGTACAGGTCGAGCGTGGCGGTGGTACCGCCGCCGCCGGCCGCGTCCGGGATGGAGAAGCGCACCACGAACGTGTCGGTGGGTACCCGCGAGGTCCACTGCACGTACGCGCCGGTCGAGTTGAGCGTGACCGCGCGCCGGCCGGACGCCTCGCCGGCGAGGTCGCCGATCGTCCTGTTCGGACCGACGATCGCCGCGCCGCCGCCGAGCACGCCGTCCTCGGCCTCGTACATGTCATAGGGCAGGTTGGCGCCCTGCCCCACGAACAGCGGCGTGTCGCTGGTGTTGTTGGCCTGCTTGACCGCCAGTTCGTTGGCGTCGACCGCGATGACGACGTGCGCGGTGTACCGCCCGTTGACCGCGGTCCAGGTGCCCAGGCTCACCGGCGGAGCGGTGCTGCCCGCGGCGATGGCGCCGGAGTAGGCACCGGTCAGCGTGGTGACCGTGGTGCCGCTGGCGTCCCTGAGGGCCAGCGCGATGCCGTGCGCGCCGCCCGCCGACGCGACGGTGCCCTGGTTGCGGATGGCCACCGAGAAGGTGACGGTGCTACCGGCCGCCGGGGTACCCGGTGTCCAGCTCACCGGCGCGGCCACCAGGTCCGAACTCGGCACCGGGCTGACCACCAGCGCGGTCGGGTTGGTGTAGCTGTTGTTGCCCTCGTTCAGCTCGATGACGCTGTTCGCCTCGTCCACCTTCGCGGTCAGCTGGTAGCTGCCCGCGCTCTGCGCGCCGATGCCGGCCGAGACCGTGGTCTGGGCACCGGCGGCGAGCGCGCCGACGGCGGCGGTACCCACCTTGGTGCTGCCCAGGTAGAAGTTGACGTCGGTGGCGCCGGACGCGGCGGTACCGGTGTTCTGCACCGTGGCCGACGCGGTGATGGAATCCGTTTCCACCGGGGCCGCGGGCGACCAGGCGGCCGCACTGACCGTCAGGTCAGGGTTGGGCGCCGGGGTGCCGATCACCTGGAACTCGGCCACCTGGCCGCCGGGCGCGCCGGAGTTGGTCGTGATGGACAGCCGCACGTCGGCGACGCGCGCGCTGACCGGGATGCTCACCGAGTTGCCGTTGCCCGCCGGGTCGAAGGTGTAGAGCGTGGCCGGCGACAGGCTGGTGAACGTGGACGCGCTCTGCTCCCGGCCGAGCACCTGGATGGTCTGGGTACGGGTGGACCACACCGGGTCCGGATCCAGCTTGACCACGACCGCGGTCACATCCGCGTTCGCTCCCAACTGGACGGTCAGCGTGCTCGGGTAGGTGGAGCCCTCGAAGTAGGTGGTGACGTCGTTGTCGTTGGCGTTGGCCGGGTAGTAGACGTACGTGTTGGCCGATCCGGTGATGGGCTTGCCCACGGCCAGGTTCGCGCCGCCGGCGCCGGTACGGGTGACGGTGTTGCTCGGCGCGGACACGTTGCCGGCGGCGTCCCGGGCCTTCACGTAGTACGAGACGGTCGCCGAGTCCGGCTGGCTGTCGGTATAAGTGAGCACGCTGCCGCCGACGCTGGCGGCCAGGGCGCCGTTGCGGTACACGTCGTAGGCGGTGACGCCCACGTTGTCGGTGGCGGCGGTCCAGGCGAGCCGGATCTGGCCGGACTGCGGCTGGGTGTAGCCGAGGCTGCCGGGCGCGGTGGGCGCCTGCGTGTCACCCGTCTGGCCCTGCCGCGTGACGGTGTTGCTGTTGCCGGACTGGTTGCCCGCCGCGTCGTGCGCCCGCACGAAGTACGTGACGGTGGCACTGAGCGGCTCAGTGTCGGTGTACGCCAGCGCGGTGCCGGGCACGCTGCTCTGCAGCACGTTGTTGGCGTACACGTCGTACCCGGTGACGCCGACGTTGTCGGTGGCCGCCTGCCAGGTGAGCACCACCTGGCCCGGGGTGGCTTCGGTGAACGCCAGCCCGGCGGGCGCGGTGGGCGGCTGGGTGTCCCCTGTGGACGGTCCGTACACCTCGAACTCGGCGATCTGCCCGGCCGGCCAACCCGTGTTCGCGGTGATGAGCAGGCGCAGGTACCGCTGGGTGGTGGCGGCCAGCGCGATGGTGACGGTACTGCCGGTGGCCGGGTCGAAGGTGTACCCGGCCGACGCCACCAGGGTGCTGAAGTTCGCGTTGTCGGTGCTGCCCTGCACGGACAGCGTCTCGGTACGCGCGTCCCAGCCGGACACCGGTACCTTGAGCACCAGCGTGTTCACCGCGACCGCCGCGCCCAGGTCCACCTGCAACCACTGCGGGAACGCGTTGTTCGCGCTCTCCCAGTACGTCGCGGCGTCGCCGTCGTCGGCGTTGCCCGCGGTGTACGCCTGGGTGGTGCTGCTGGCGGACATGGTCCTGCCGCGGGCCAGGTTGGCCGAGAGCGAACCGGCGGCGTACACCTCGAACTCCGAGATCTGCCCGGCCGGCCAGCCGGTGTTGGCGGTGATGGCCACCCGCACGTACCGGGCGCTGGCCGCACCGAAGTTGATGGTCACCGCGTTGCCGGCGGCCGGGTCGAAGGTGTACCCGGCCGACGCCACCAGCGTGGCGAAGTTCGCGTTGTCGGTGCTGCCCTGCACGGACAGCGTCTGGGTACGGGCGCCCCAGGCGGCGGGCAGCCGCAGCACCACCTGGTCGACGCGGGTGGCCGCGCCCAGGTCGATCTGTGCCCACTGGGGCAGCGCGTTGTTGGCGCTCTCCCAGTAGCTGGACGGGTCGCCGTCGTTGAGGTTGGCGGTGACGTACTGGCCGTTGACGCTGCTCGCCGACGCGGTCTTGCCGGCGGACAGGTTGGGGCCACCGGAGGCCGCGGCCAGGTGGACGGGGGCGGCGGCGAGGAGCAGGGCGGTGAGGAGCGCGACCGTGGCAGGCCACGCCCGGGTCGGGGTGCGCATGGCAAGACGATAGGCTCAGCTTAGCGAGAAGTCCATGGATGTTATGCAAAATAGCGATGATCTCTTGCAAAGATTCGCGTGCCGTCATTACAGTGTGCCCACTCACAACCCGCGGAAAGGACGGACGGAATGTCCACACCGCACCAGCGGGCGGCCGGCGCGCTCATCCTCGTGGCCGCCCTCGGACTCAGCCTCGCCGCCTGCGGCGGCGGCGACAAGTCCGGCACCGCCAGCGGCAAGACCACCATCGTCGTCGACTGCCCGCCGTTGAAGACCGACAACGGCGGTAAATCCCTTGCCCAGTGGAACGCCGACGTCGCGGCGTTCGAGAAGGCCAACCCCGGCATCACCGTCAAGAGCATCTCGGTGGGCAGCCAGTGCGACAACCCGCCCGACTTCACCGCCCGGCTGCAGGGCGGCACCGAGGCGGACGTCTTCTACGGCTACATGACCGACCTGGGCCAGGTGCTCGACGCCGGCCAGGCGGAGGACATCACCTCCTACGTGACCGCCTCGACCGTACCCAACTGGGACAGCCTCATCCCCAGCGCCAAGGCCGCGTTCACCGACAACGGCCGGCTGTACGCGCTGCCCTACTCGGCGTACACGATGGGCCTGGTCATGAACAAGAACCTGTTCCGGCAGGCGGGCCTGGACCCGGCGAAGCCGCCGGCCACCTGGCAGGAGGTCGCCGCCGCGGCCAGGAAGATCGCCGCGCTGGGCAACGGCACCGCCGGGTACGAGGAGTACAGCGCGGGCAACACCGGCGGCTGGCACTTCACCGCCGAGCTGTACTCGCGCGGCGGGCAGATGGTCAGCGACGACGGCAAGTCGGCCGCGTTCAACGGGGTGGCCGGGCAGGCGGTGCTGCAGAACCTGCACGACATGCGCTTCACCGACAACAGCGTGGGCACCAGGCAGCTGCTGCAGTGGCCGGACCTGCTGACCAACGCGGCCGCCGGCAAGGTGGGCATGTACCTCGGCGCGCCCGACTCGATCACCGCGATCGTGAACACCTTCCACGGCAGGTTCAGCGACTGGGCGATGGCGCCGATGCCCGGCGACGGCGGCCCGGCCAAGGCCACGCTGGGCGGCGGCAACGGGTACTTCTTCAAGAAGGGCCTCAGCCCCGCGCAGATCCGGGCGGGCATCGCCTGGATCAACTTCGAGGAGCTGACGCCCGGCCAGGGCCAGTTCAACTACGCCGCGCAGAAGTCGATGGGCCTGCCGGTCGGGCTGCCGCAGCCGCAGATCTGGGCGCCGGGCAGCGCGGTGCAGCAGAAGGACGACGCGCTGAAGAAGGCGGACAGCAATCTGGACCTGACCGACTACGCGCCGTTCGTGGCCGGCCAGGCCGCGATCCGGACCGAGCCGCCGCAGGCGCAGGCCATCTACGCGGTACTCGACTCGTGCATGTCGGCGGTGCTGACCAAGCCGGACGCGAACATCCCGGCCCTGCTGAAGACGGCCGAGGACAAGGTGAACACCCTCCTTTCCCAGGCGAAATGACC
>DATEJJ010000496.1:0-2428 GCA_035278125.1 Rugosimonospora sp. | reverse complement strand
GGAGGCCGGCTGCACGGTCGCGGTCAACGCCCGGGACGCCGCCGCGCTCGCCAGTGCCGCGGCGCGGCTGGGCGAGGAGACCGGCGGCACGGCGCAGCCGGTACCGTTCGACGTCACCGACCGCGCGGCCGTGACCGCGGGGGTACGCCGGGCCGAGGAGCTGGTCGGGCCGCTGGACATCCTGGTGAACAACGCCGGCACGCAGCACCGGGTACCGCTGCTGGAGTTCCCCGACGACGCCTGGTACCGGCTGCTCGACACGAACCTGACCAGCGCCTACCTGGTAGGGCGGGCGGTGGCCCGGGGCATGGTGGCGCGCGGGTCGGGGAAGATCGTGAACATCTGTTCGCTGCAGAGCGAGGCGGCCCGGGGCGACACTGCGCCGTACGCGGCGACCAAGGGCGGGCTGAAGATGCTGACCCGGGGCATGTGCGCGGACTGGGCGCGGCACGGCATCCAGGTCAACGGCATCGGCCCCGGGTACATCGAGACGGAGCTGACCCGGCCGCTGCGCGAGGACCCGGAGTTCGACGCGTGGGTACGCCGCCGTACCCCCGCCGGCCGGTGGGGGTCCACTGTGGACATCGTGGGCGCGCTGCGGTACCTCGCCAGCCCGGCGAGCGACTTCGTCAACGGCCAGATCCTCTACGTGGACGGCGGCATCCTCGCCGTGCTCTGAGGTGCCGGTCAGCCGGGTACGGCGGCCGGGACCAGGGCCGGCGGGGCGGACCAGGCGAGCCAGCTCGACGTGATCATGTCGGTCAGGCCGTGGCGCGGGTACCAGCCCAGCTCCCGCTGGATCCGGGTCGGGTCGGCGACCACCTCCGGGCAGTCGCCCGGGCGCCGGGGGCCCAGCCGGAACGGTACCGGCTGCCCGGTCACCAGTTCGGTCTGGCGCAGCACCTCCAGCACCGAGTACCCCGCGCCGGTACCCACGTTCAGCGCGCCCCGGGCCGGGCGGTCGGCGCACAGCCGCTCCACGGCCGCCAGGTGCGCGGTCGCCAGGTCGGACACGTGCACGTAGTCCCGCACGCCGGTGCCGTCCCGGGTCGGGTAGTCGGTACCGGTGACGGTGATGGGGTGCCGGGTGTCCAGGGCACTGAAGATGAGCGGTACCAGGTTGGTGGGTGCCCGGTCGGCGAGCACCGGATCGGCCGCGCCCACCACGTTGAAGTAGCGCAGCGCCAGCCAGGACAGCTGCCGGTACTGGCCGCAGGCCGCGCTGATCAGCCGCTCGCCGAGCAGCTTGGTGCGCCCGTACGGGTTGACCGGCGCGGTGGGGGACTGCTCTGTCACCAGTGGACGGTCGGGGATGCCGTACACGGCGGCGGAGGAGGAGAACAGCAGCCGGCGTACCCCCGTCTCCGCCATCGCGCGCAGCAGGGTGGCCAGGCCGCCCACGTTCTGCTGGTAGTACCAGGCCGGGCGCAGCATCGACTCGACCGGTGACTTGCGTGCCGCAAGGTGGACCACCCCGCGCACCTGGTACCGGCGCAGCGCGGCGGCCACCGCGAACCGGTCCGTGACCGCGACGGGCAGCAGCGGCACGTCGTCCGGTACCCGCTCGGGTACGCCGGTCGACAGGTCGTCCAGCACCACGACGCGGTACCCGCGGGCGAGCAGCTGCCGCACCACGTGCGAACCGATGTAGCCGGCTCCGCCGGTCACCAGCCAGGTCAACGGGGGCCGTACCCGGTCAGCCGGTGGTGCCGGGGACACCGTGCGGTCGTCGGCGGTGCTGATCCTCACGGGAGGAGCGGTTCCGCCGCACCTGCCCGGGGCGGCCCTCCGCCGAACCGCCGCCGGAAACCGGGTCCGGCCGGGCGCCCCAGTGCTCAGCGAGCGGGCCGACCGCGAGACCCCGCTCCCGGCACTCGCGCACCAGCCGGGGGACCGCGCCGAGGGTGGCGCGCCAGGAGCCGGGTGCCGAGGTGACGTCGGAGTCGTGCAGCAGGATCGTGCCGCCGCCGTCGAGGTCCGCGGTGACCGTCCGGTACACCGAGTCCGCGGTCGCCTTCGCGGACCAGTCCCGGCCCCACGCGGTCCACAGCACCGGGGTCAGGCCCAGCCGCCGCGCCGCTACCAGCGTGCTGCCGGTGAGTACCCCGTAGGGCGGGCGGAACCAGGACACCGGCTGGTCGGCCGCGGCGCTGATCACGTCCCGCGCGCGGGCCAGGTCGTCGTAGGTACCGCGCGGGCCGCGGGCGATCAGGCACCGGTGCTGGTACCCGTGCACCGCGATCTCGTGGCCGCTGGCCGCGATCTCCTTGACCAGGCCGGGCGCGTTGTTCGCCCACTGGCCCAGCAGGAAGAACGTGGCCCGCACGGACATCCGGTCGAGCAGGTCCAGGAAGCGCGGCGTGGACAGCGGGTGCGGCCCGTCGTCGAAGGTCAGTGCCACGTGGTCGGGGCGCCCGATGCCGGCCAG
>DATEJJ010000495.1:0-10623 GCA_035278125.1 Rugosimonospora sp. | reverse complement strand
GCCGCGGACGGAGGATCCTTCGACCGCCTCAAGGCCGGCGCGCTGGCCCGGCGGGCACAGCTGGACGCGGCGCCGTCGCCCGCGTCGACGTTCGCCGCCTTCCTGGCCGAGGGGCGGGCATGGTCACCGCGGTGAAGCCCTTCGCCGGCGCCGGCGCGCTGGCACTCGCGACCGGCGCCCTGCTCGGCTGGCGTCCACTCCTGGCGGCCGCGCTCGCTCTCGCCGCGCTGGTCGCCTATGGACTGTCTACTGTGGAGCGATTGAACTACGCGCTGTTCGCGCTGCTGTTCCTGGTACCGGTCACGGTCGACCCGGGGTACCCGCTCAATCCCGTGTGGACGGTCCTGCTGGTAGCGGCCGCCATCGCACTGCTCGGCCGGGTACGGCGGCTGGAGCCGGACGCACCGGCGCTGTCGCTGGGGATGCTCGCGTTCGCGGTACCGGCCGTGTGCCTGTGCGCCGCGCTGCTGCGGTGGAGCGGGCCCAAGGACCTCGTCGCCGGGCTGCTCCCGCTGTCCTGCTACGCGGTGGTCACCTGGCACCTGGTGGCCGAAGCCCGGCGGGATCCCGGGCTGCCCGAGCGGCTGGCCCGGGCGTTCGCCTGGGTGGGCGTACCGGTCGCGGCGCTCGCGGTGTACCAGCGCGTCACCGGTACCTGGCCGGTGCTGGACCAGTGGGCGACGAGCTTCGCCTTCACCTCGGGCGCGGGGTTCGGGCGTTCGGTCGGCACCATGGGCCACCCCATCGTGTACGGCACCTTCTGCATGGCGGGCATGTGCGCGGCGCTCGGCACGCGCGGGCGCGCCTGGCAGGTGCCGTTCGCCGCCGGCGCCCTGGGCCTCGTGCTGTCCGGGTCGCGCAGCTCGTGGCTCGGCATGGCGGCCGCGCTGGGCATGTGGTACCTCGCGCAGCCGCGGAAGCTGACCCGCCGCGGCCTGTACCTGCTCGGCGCCGCCGTGGTGGCGGGAGGCGGCCTGGTCGCCTTCGGACCGCGGCCGGTGCGGTCGACGGTTGCGTTCGTCGCCTCGCGCCTCACCGACCTGGGTGGGTCGAGTTCGTCGGCGACCGCGCGGTACCGGCGCACCTCTGCCGCGTGGTCCGGCATCCGGCACAGCGCCGCGACCGTACTGGCCGGGCGCGGGCCCGAGGCGCACACCCGGTTCTTCCAGCAGATCGGTATCGGCGACGGGCTGGGGCAGGCATTCGACAACAGCTACCTGACCCTCTGGTACGACTTCGGAGTGCTCGCTCTCCTCGTCTTCGTCGCCGCGCTCGCCCTGGTGTTCCTCCGCACCCGGTCGCTGACCGCCCGGATGCTCGTCCTCGCGTTCGTGGTGCAGATCTGGTTCTTCGACTTCTACCTCTGGCCCGCCGCCGCGGCCACGCTCATCCTCGCCACCGCCCTGGCCGCGGCCGATCCGGTGCGGGCCGCGGATCCCCTGCCGCTGGCCGGCCGGTACCGGTGGAGCGCGGCATGATGGCCCGCGAGTGGCTCGCGCTGACCCCGGTGCAGTACCTCAAGGCGCTGCGCCGGTACTGGTGGGCGGTGCTGCTGGTGCTGGTGCTCGGGGGAGCGGGCGCCGGGCTCGTCTCGGCGCTGCAGACTCCGCTGTACCGGGCGAGCGTGCAGCTGCTGTTCTCGCCCAACTTCCCGCAGCTGGACATCGCCCAGCTCAACAACGGCAGCAACTACATCCTGCAGCGCACGCCCTCGTACGCGCAGATCGCGGACAGTCCCGAGATCGCGGCCGGCGTGATCCAGCGGCTCGGCCTGCCGTACACCACGCAGCGGTTGGTGGCCGAGACCACGGCGACCACGAAGGCCGGCACCGCGGTGCTGGACATCGCGGTCGTCGACCCGTCACCGGACCGGGCCCGGGACATCGCGAACGCCATCGGCGACGCGTTCCCCGGGTACATCGACCGGCTGGAGACGCCGACCGGGTTGACCACCTCGCCGGTGAAGACGTCGGTGGTCCGGCCCGCGGTCAGGCCGACCGCGCCGGACTCGCCGCACACGACGACCAACGTGGGCCTGGGCCTGATCGGCGGGCTCGGCATCGGCGCGGTCGCCGCCATCGGGCGGTACGCGCGGCAGCGCACGGTGCGCGACCCGGCCCACGCCGCGGCCGTCACCGGTACCCCGCTCATCGGGGTGCTGCCGGTGACGCCGCCGGCCGCCAGCGACGCAGAGCTGGGCACCCGCGCGGAGGCGCTGCGGCAGCTGCGTGCCGACATCCGGCTGCGCGCGGCCGGCCAGCCGTTGACCAGCATCACGGTGACCGGCGCCGCCGCCGGAGACGCGACCACCGAGGTTGCCGCGCAGCTGGCGATCGCGTTCGCGCGGGCCGGCGAGACCGTGGTGCTGGTCGATGGCAACCTGCGCGAACCGACGGTGCAGCAGGCGTTCGCGCTGCCCGACGCGGCCGGACTGGCCGATGTGCTGCGGGGCGGGTCGGCGCTGGCTGAGGCCACCCGCCAGTGGCGGCCGGAGCTTCCGCTGCACCTGCTGCCGGCCGGGCCGCCGCGCGGCGAGTCGAGCGAGGCACTGATCCGTTCGGCCGGTGTGGCCGGCGTCCTGGAGGCGTTCCGGCTCGGCTCGGTGCTCGCGGTCATCGCCGCGCCCACCCTGCTGGCAGACGTCGACGCATTGGCCTATGTCGACCAGACGGACGTGACGGTGCTGGTCGCGCGGGTGGGTGTTACGCCCGCCGACCGGCTGGCCGCGGTCGCGGCGGCGTTGCGGACCAAGGAGACCAGCCTGCTCGGTGTGATCGCGGCGAACTGATCGGCCGCTACCTCTGGACAACTGGGCATCCGTTGATACCCTGCGGCTCGTGAGCAATGAGGCGCAGCCCGACCGCGAGCAGGGGCAGCAGGGGACCTGGCCGGCGGAGCCCGGCGCCCAGGCGCCCGAGCCGGTCGCGCCGCAGTCGCCGTGGTCGGCGGCACCGCAGCAGTGGCCGCAGCCGACCTCCGGTGCTCCCGCCGCGGAGACCGCCCAGCCGGTTCCGCCTCAGTTCGTCTGGGATTCGCCACGGGAGGTGTGGCCACCGCCGGCCCAGCCGATATCCGGCCAGCCCGCGTCGGTACCACCCGCCGAGGCGCAGCCGTGGTCCCCGGCGGCACCGGTGGAGGCGCAGCCCTGGTCCCCCGGCCCGGTCGCCGAGGGGGAGGTGCCCGCGTGGACCCCGGCTCCGCCGGTGCAGTCCGCGGACACGCCGTACTGGCCACCGGTTGCGGCACCCCAGCCGATGCCATGGGGCACGCCGGCCCCGCAGCCGGCGCCCCCCGCGATTACTCCGTCGGCTCCGCCGGCCAGGTCGCGGCTGCTCACCGGCCTGCTCATCGGCCTGGGTATCGCGGTACTCACCGGGGGCGGCGGGTACCTCGTCGGTCACAGCACCGTCAAGGCACCGGCGAAGCAGAACACACCGGCGGCAGCCGCCACCTCGTACGGCGCGCTGCCCCCGTACGAGGCGAGCCAGCTCGCGCTGAACAAGGTGAAGCTCGACGGCCCGCTGGCCACGATCGCCCAGCTGCTGCTGCCCTGGATGGGTGGCTGTACCGCCGATACCGACGTGGGCGGGGCCAAGCTGCTCCCGGTGGAGACCAAGCACGTGTACTGCCGGTACGGCGGCACGACCGTCCACTTTGGACTGTACAAGTCCAAGACCGCCCGGGACGCGGAGCGCGCGTACCGCGAGCAGTTGCTGCTCACCTCGCAGGGCCTGGCGCCGGGGCTGGCCGATCCCGGCCGCAAGACCGGTGGGGTGAGCGGCGCGCTCGGCGACTACGTCGAATACACCTGGAAGGACAGCGGCCTCGTCTGGTGTGGTGTGTGGTGGGACCGCGACGACAGTCCACTGGTGGCCATGCGCCTGGAGGCGCCCTGCGAGCAGGGTCTGGGCGGTAGCTGGACGCCGCTGCGCGACCTCTGGCACCGCTACAGCTGACCCTCGGGCGCCACGACGGCGGGTACCCGGCGCGCGGTCCACCGCCGGCCCAGGGCGATCGAGGGTCGCTCCAGCCAGCGGTGCACCAGCCAGGCGACGAGCACCACCGCGACCAGGTTCGCCAGCACGAACGGCAGCCCCGCGCGCAGCCCGGGTACCTCGTGCACCAGGTCCATCACGGTCGGGTGGAACAGGTACACGGCATAGCTGATCGCGCCGAGGAACAGCAGCGGAGCGCCGAACCCGTACCGCCGCAGGGCGTAGCAGGTGCCGAACAGCGCGACGCCGGCGAGGAAGGAGGCCGAGTAGGTGAACGGCGGCCATGCGCCGGTCGGATCCACACCGAGGTACGCGCCCGCCGGTACCAGCACCACGCCGGCGGCGAGCAGCGGCAGCCAGCTCCGCGATCCGTTGCTGTCCCGCAGGTGCAGCGCGTGCCCGAGGCTGGCGGCGAACAGCAGCAACGGCAGCGTCCGGGGCAGGTCCCGGCCGAGTACCCGCTCCGCGCCGCACAGCGCGAGGTACAGCGCGAGCCAGGCGAGGCCCGCGTACACCGAGCGGTCCAGCAGGCGGCGGGCCTTGGCCGCGCCCGACTGCCCGTAGAAGATCAGCTCGATGCTCAGCGTCCACGCCGGCGGCAGCACGCTGCTGATGCCCACCATGCCGTGCAGCATCAGCACATTGAGCAGCAGGCCCAGCGCCGTGACCTGGCCCAGCGCGCCGCCCGGGTGCAGCAGCAGGTAGACCGCGAGCGCGATCCAGTAGACCGGGTACAGCCGGAAGAAGCGCCGGGTCGCGAAGGTACCCAGTGACTGACCCGCCAGGCTCAGCGGGATGACGTACCCGCTGACGAGGAAGAACGCCACCACGCCGAGCCGGCCCAGGTCGAGGTGGTGGTTGGTCCAGGCGGCGAACGCCGGGGAGGCGGTGGCCAGCAGGTGCTGGAGTACCACGAGGCTGGCCGCGATACCGCGCACCGCATCCAGGAACTCGATCCGCCGCGTCCGGTCCACGACCCTGGTCGACACGGTCAGCTCGTCCGCCACGCTCCTCCATCCCCGCGCAGATCGGCTGGATCGTAGCCGATGCGGCCGCTGTCCGGCAGGGCCCGGCTGCCCGTTCGGATAGGCTCTCCCGGCGTGACGGGGGCCGCCGTGGCCGTACGGTGGAGTCGGCCCTGGCCACAGACCAGCCGGTCGGGAGAGCACGAGGAGATCAGATGGTGCAGGAGCGTCTCAAGCGGGTCCTGCCGTTCGGCGCGCTGTCCCGACGCTCGGTGCTCACCCGCGGTGGGGTGGTCGCGGCCGGTGCGGGCGCGGCGGTGGTAGGCGCGGTGACGATCGGGGCCGCCGCGCACCGGGACCAGCCGACCGGAGGCTCCCAGTCCGGCGAAACCGCTTACAACGTCAGGGATTTCGGCGCCGCCGGGGATGGGCGGTCCGACGACACCGACGTCATCCAGCAGGCCATCGCCTCCGCGCGTGCCGGCGGCGGCGTGGTGTTCTTTCCACCCGGCGTGTACCTCACCCGCCGGCTGACCCTCCACACGGGAATCCACCTGCGCGGCTCGGGCGGCGACGCCACCGTGCTGCGGCTCAAGCCGGGCGCGAACAGCGCCATCCTGGAGTCGGACCGGTTCGAGGAGCTGACCGGTGGGCGTGGCGACGGCGGCATCACCATGTTCAGCGTCCGCGACCTCACGCTCGACGGGAACAAGAGCCGCAACGCCAGCGGCGGCTACGGCATCCGCGTGTACGGCTACGGATACGAGCTGTCCGAGGTCGTGGTGTTCAACTGCCGCGACGACGGCGTGCTGAGCGAGTGGGGACCGGCGGCCGCGCTGCCGTTCCCGTCGCACCAGATGGAGGCGCGGCTGTCCGGGATCCGTTCGCACGACAACGACGGCAACGGCTTCAACTTCAGCGGCCCGCACGACTCGATGTTCATCAACTGCGTGGCCTCGGAGAACGGCGCCACCGGTTTCCGGCTGGCCGGCGACGGCGCGGGTACCTCCATGGTGAACTGCCACGCCTGGGGCATCCGGCAGGACGTCTCGTTCGATCTGGCCACGCCGAACATCAGCTGCATGAACTGCTACGCCGACATCAACGGCGGGGTGGGCGTGCGCATCTCCCGCAACGACTGCCGGTGGATCGGTGGGGTGGTGCTGGGTGCCAACCCGCCGCAGCCGAACCAGGAGATCGGTGTGCAGTTCGTGGCGGGTACGCCGGTGAACGAACCGGCCGGGTCGATGGTCGACACGAAGATCCTGAACTGCGCGACGGCGGCGGTGGACTTCACCGCCGACCGCGGCCTGTCCAGCGTACGGGCGGTGGTGTCGCAGCCGGATGTCACCGACGGGAACGGCCGCCGGCTGCCCGCCACGGGGCGCGGCTGGATCGGCGTGCCCGCACCCACCACCCAGGTCGAGATCACCGCCGGGCTCGGGGACGCCGCGCAGAACCTGGTGATCCGGCCGGCGTTCGACCTGCGCGCGCAGGCGACCCCGCCGTCACCGCAGGCGGACGGGGTACGCATCTTCGCCCGCAAGCAGGGCAACCAGACGCAGTTGTGTGCCAGGTTCCCCGGCGGTGCGGTGCATGTCCTTGCCGCCGACGTCTGACAGTCCCGGTCTCTGGCGATACGCCAGATTCATTGCTTTGTGGAGTTTTTCCGCCATACGGAATGCGCGCCAGCAACCTTGATCACGCCCGACCGGACGTCAGGCGGATCCGGCCGGCCCGGTTGGGCGACCCGCTCCGGACAATGATGCAGGTAGAAGGATCGAAGTCTGATCGGAGTGACCCTGGTCACGGATTCCGGGGAAACCACCTGACAGTGGTTGATTTCAATACGTCGGGTCACCGGCGATCGATCGTCTCAGTACGATCTGCCCCATGTCAGAGCGAGCGCCTCTCACGAATCCGGTCGGCGTCATCGAGCCACCCACCGATACGCCGGCCACCGGATCGACGGCTCCGCGCCGCCGCCGGTGGCGCCGGATCCTGTTCATCGTGGCCCTGGTGCTCGCGGTGCTCGTCGGCGGTACCGCCGCCGCGGCCGGGCTCTACTACCACTCCGTCGAGTCGAGCGTGGCGCGGGTCAACGCATTCGCCAGCATCCCGCAGCAGGCCCGGCCGCAGAAGGTGGTGGCCGACGCGGAGAACATGCTGATCCTGGGCAGCGACTCGCGGGATCCCGGGAACACCACCGGGTCGCGCAGCGACACCATCATCCTGGTGCACCTGGCCCGCGGCCGGGGCAGCGCGCAGCTCGTGTCGATCCCGCGCGACACGTGGGTACACATCCCCAGGTCGCCGGACGGCCGGTACGGCAACACCAGCGCGAAGATCAACGCGGCCTACGCCTGGGGTGGCATCCCGCTGGTCGTGCAGACCATCGAGGGCTTCACCGGCGTACGGATCGACCACGTCGTGGTGGTGGACTTCGCCGGCTTCAAGGAGATCATCGACGCGCTGGGCGGCGTGGACATCTACGTCGACCAGACGTTCACCTCGCGGTACGGCTTCAACGGGTACCGCACGTTCAACAAGGGGCTGCAGCACATGGACGGCGCGGCGGCGCTGGACTACACGCACGAACGGCACGCGTTCGCCGACGGCGACTTCGCCCGCATCCGGCACCAGCAGCAGATGATCACAGCGGTGCTGGACAAGGCCGCCGGCGCCGGGCTGCTGACCAACCCGGCCAAGCTCAACGCGTTCCTGCGGGCGACCGCCAAGGCGGTGTCCGTGGACAAGACGATGTCCCTGATCAGCACCGCCATGGAGCTGCGCGGCCTGCGCAGCGCCAACCTCAAGTTCTTCACCAGCCCGTCCAGCGGCACCGGCACCATCGCCGGGCAGAGCGTGGTGCTGGCCGACACCAGCAAGGCGAAGACCCTCTACGACGCGATCCGCCGGGACGACGTGCCGGCGATCCTCGCCGCCGCGAGCTAGGTCCTCGCCAGCCGGGTACGCGGGGTAGCCGGCCGCAGCGCAACGGGGAGAGCGCATGGACGTATCGGTGCCGGGGAGCACGGCCGAGGCAGCCGGGGCACCGGCCGCCCGCGGTAACGGCGGTGCCACGCTGGTGCTGCCGTACCTCGGCTCGCGGGCATCCCGGCGTACCCGGCACCTGCGGGCGTGGATGCTGACCGCGCCGGTGGACCTGGTCTCGCTGCTCGTACCGCTGGCGTTCCGCGTCGAGTACTGGCGCGGCCTGCTGACCGCGGCGGTACTGGCGATGATCCTGTTCGCCACCGGGGGCCTGTACCGCCCGCGCCGGCACCTCAGCTTCCTGGACGAGCTGCCCAGCCTCTGCGGCCGGCTGCTGGCCGCGGCCGCCATCGTCGGGATCGTCGCGGCGGTGCGGCACGACTCCGTCGGGTACGGCGCCGACTTCATGCGGGACGTGGCGATCGCCGCGCTCTCGGTCATCACCGGCCGGGCCGTGTCCCGCACCCTGCTGCTGATCGCGCGGCGCCAGCGGTGGGTGGAGCACAACGCGCTCGTGATCGGCGCCGGCCCGGTCGGCGCGGAACTGGGCCGGCTGCTGCGCCGGTACCCGCAGTACGGCCTGCGCTTCGCCGGCACCCTCGACGCGCCGTCCCGGCTGGACGGCCCGGTGCCGCTCGTGGGCACGCTGGACAGCCTGCCGGACACGGTGGCGTTGACCGAGTGCCAGGTCATCGTCATCGCCGATCCGGACTGCCCGGAGGCGGCGCTGATGGAGATCATGCGCCACCCCGCCTGCACCGGCCGCGATCTGTGGGTGGTGCCCCGGCTCTGGGGCTCGCGCTCGCTGGGCGGGCTGGCCGACCACATCGGCGCGATACCGGTGGTACGCATCGGCAACACCACGCTGAGCGGACCGCGCTGGGCCATCAAGCGCCTGTCGGACATCGTGTTCGCGCTGGTCGCCCTCGTGCTGCTGAGCCCGGTGCTGCTGCTGTGCGCGGCGGCCGCGCTCGTCGACGGCCGCGGCGTCTTCTTCCGGCAGGAGCGGATCGGCCGGGACGGCAAGCCGATCAGAGTGATCAAGTTCCGTACCATGCGCCCGGACGACGAGGCGGAGTCCCGGACCACCTGGTCGATCGCGCACGACGAGCGGGTCACCCGGATCGGCCGCTTCATGCGCCGCACGTCCCTGGACGAACTGCCGCAGCTGTGGAACATCCTGCGGGGCGACATGACGGTGGTGGGGCCGCGACCGGAGCGCCCGTACTTCGTGGCCAAGTTCAGCGCGGAGTACCCGGAGTACGCGATGCGGCACCGGGTACCGGTCGGGCTGACCGGGCTGGCCCAGGTGAGCGGGCTGCGCGGGGATACGCCCATCTCGGACCGGGCCAGGTTCGACAACTACTACATCGAGAACTGGTCGCTCTGGCTGGACGCCAGGGTGCTGCTGCGTACCGTGAGCGAGGTGTTCCGGGGCGGCGGCCGCTGAGCCGGATCAGCCACCCTCCTCGGCGATCCAGGACGCCATCCGGGACTGGAACACCTCGGTGGAGAAGTCCCACGCGTGCCGCGCGATGCGGTCACGGTCCAGTTCGTCGACCCGGGGCAGCAGGTCGGCGTACCCGTGCGGATCGCTGGAGTCCAGCAGGAAGCCGGTTTCACCGTCGACCACTGTCTCCAGTAGACCGCCGCGGCGCGGCCCGAGTACCGGCGTGCCGCACGCCTGCGCCTCTACCGGGATGATGCCGAAGTCCTCGTGGGTCGGGAACAGCAGCGCCCGCGCACTCCGGTACAGCTCGCGCAGGCGCTGCATGGACGGGCGCAGCTCGAACGTCACCGGTACCCGCGCCCGGGCCGCGGTACGCCGCAGCACGTCCTCCTGCGGACCCGAGCCGGCCAGCACCAGCGGTACCCCCGCCGCGTCCGCGATCGCGATCGCGAGATCGAAGTTCTTGTACGGGATCCACCGCCCCACGCCCAGCAGGTACGCGCGCTCCGGCGGCGGCTGCCCGTCCCGCCCGGCCGCGAAGAAAGCGACGTCCACCGGTGGGTGGATGACCCGGGCGTCGCGCCGCCAGTACCGGCGGATCCGCTCCCGCACCTCGACCGAGTTCGCCGCGTACCCGTGCACATGCCGGCTGAGCCGTACGTCGATGGCCTGCAGCGCGCGGCGGGGCGCGGCGAGCAGCCCGCCCGATCCGCGCCCGTCGAAGTCCGGGCTCCAGACGTACCGCGCCGGCGAGTGCACGTAGCTCAGGTACCGGGTGCCGCCCGGCACGCCGATCCGCACCGTGTGTGCCATCGCGTGGCTGGAGGAGATGACGACGTCGTACCGCTCCCGGGTCAGCGTGCGCCAGACCAGCGGCATCACCGGCAGGGCGAGCGGCTTGACCCGGCGCAGCGGGGTGCGCGCCAGCCACGACTCGCGGAACGCGGCACCCCGGCGGGCGTCGGCCTCCCGCCACAGCACGTACCCGGTCGCCTCGGGCAGCAGTTCACTGATCGCGACGAACACGTTCTCCGAACCGCCCGTCGCCGCGAACCACTCGTGGACCAACGCCACCCGCCGCCCGGTGAGCAGCGGAGCCGGCCGCCACGCCGCGTCGAGCGGCGCGGCGTCCGCAGGTGGTTGGCGCACAGTCCCGTCTCCCCGTGGTCCGGCGCGGTCGCGCCGGTGCCTACCCTAGGCGAGCCGCCGCGCCGGGGCG
>DATEJJ010000494.1:0-7922 GCA_035278125.1 Rugosimonospora sp. | reverse complement strand
GGGGGTGCCGAACGCCGATGGTGGAGGGGTACGCATCCAGGTGTTGGGTCCGGTACGGGCCTGGAACGGCGATACCTCGATCGATCTGGGGCCGCCCGCGCAACGGGGCCTGCTGGGACTGCTGGCGCTCGCGGCCGGCCGGATCCCGGTGCCGAACTGTCCGCCGCGCACGCCGCCCTGCTCCGCAACGGCAGGGCGGATCCCGCACCAGCCCCGCTCCCCGTGCCCACGGCCGGGCCGGGCGTCCGGGGCTGCGCCGTGGCCCGGTCGATCACGGGACAGGACCGCGGTGCGCGTCGATAGCATGGGCGCCATGCAGGAGATACCCGCGAACGTCTTCGAATGCCCACCGGGCCGGCAGAACCACTTCGTCGAGCACCTGCGGGTGGCCGCGCTGAGCGTGGGCACCTACGCGATCCCGGCCGGCGGGGTCGACGACCAGACGCCACACACCGAGGACGAGGTGTACGTGGTACTCGGCGGGGCGGGAACCTTCACCGGCGGCGGCCGGACGGTACCGGTCTCGGCGGGTACCACGTTGTACGTCCCCACGGGCGAGGAGCACCGGTTCCACGACGTCACGGCCGACCTCACGATTCTCGTGGTGTTCGCCCCGCCGTACCGCGGCACGGACTCGTAGCCGGACCCGTACCACCGGGGTGGCATGGCATAGGAGGCCGCGAATGCACGTCCAGGTCCTGGGTCCGTTGCAGGTCTGGCACAGCGACCGCCTCGTTGACCTGGGCTCCTCAGGTCAGCGGGCCCTCCTCGGCCTGCTCGCGCTGGCCGCGGGCCAACCGGTGTCGCGGGCCGAGCTGGTGGACGCGCTGTGGGGCGACCAGGTTCCGGCAAGCGCGACCAATATGATCCAGAGCAGGATCAAACACCTGCGTCGGTTGCTAGAGCCGGACCGGCAGTCCTACGGCCGCAGCACGGTGTTACCTGCGGTCGGGGACGGGTACGCGCTGCGCCTGCCCGCCGTAAATTTCGACCTGACCCGGTTCCGGGAGCTGTGCGCCGCGGCGGCCGGGGCGCGGCGCCACGAGGATCCGCGCCGGGCCGCCGCGCTGCTGCGCGAGGCGCTCCAACTGTTCCAGGGCGCGCCCCTGGCCGATCTGCCCGCCCTCGCCGGACACCCGAAGCTGGTCACGGTCGCCGAGCAGCGCCGGCTGGCCCAGACCCACTACGGCGAGGCGCTGCTGGCCATCGGCGCCGTCGCCGAGGCGCTGCCCGAGCTGGAGGCGGCCGCGGCTGACCAACCACTGGACGAGGCGCTGTGGGCGCTGCTGATCACCGCCTACCATGCGGCCGGCCGGCGGGCACAGGCGTTCGACGCGTACCACAAGACCCGACGCCGGCTCGCCGAGGAGCTCGGTGTCGACCCGGGCCCCAAGCTCGCCGCGGCACACGACGCGCTGCTCCACGATGAGGATCATCAGGTGGTTACGGCGCAGACCGACGAACCGCTGGCTCCGGTCGGCACCGGTCCTGACACCCAGCCGGCGTTACCGGAGCCGGTACGCCGGCCGGTACCCGCCCAACTGCCGGCCGACGTCGGGGCGTTCACCGGCCGGGTCACCCAGTTACGGCGGCTCGACGGGTTGCTGCCCGGCTACGGCGAGGGTACGGAGCGTTCGGTTGTGGTCGTGCTGTCGGGCACCGCCGGGGTGGGCAAGACCGCCCTGGCCGTCCACTGGGCGCACCGGGTACGCGCGCAGTTCCCTGACGGGCAGTTGCACGCCAACCTGCACGGGTTCGACCCGGGGCGGTCGGCGGCCAGCCCCGCCGACGTCGCGCAGGCGTTCCTGGACGCGCTCGGCGTGCCACCGCACCACGTTCCCACCGGCCAGCAGGCGCTGACCGGCCTGTACCGCAGCCTGCTCGCCGGCCGCCGTGTGCTCATCGTGCTGGACAACGCCCGCGACGCCGAGCAGGTCCGCCCGCTGCTGCCCGGCTCACCCGGTTGCCTGGTCATGGTGACCAGCCGGAACCGGCTGACCAGCCTGGTGGCGGCCGACGGTGCCGTACCGCTGACCGTCGACCTGCTGTCCACTGAGGAGGCTCACGAGCTGGTGGCCAACCGGGTCGGCAGGGACCGCGCGGCCGACGAGTCCGGTGCCGTCAACGATCTGGTCAGCGCGTGCGCCCGGCTGCCGCTGGCGCTGGCCATCATGGCGGCGCGCGCCGCGGTGGAACCGGGACTGTCCCTCGCGGACCTGGCCGGCCAGTTGCGCGCCAACCAGGGCGGCCTGGACGCGCTGTCCGGCGACGACGCGGCCATCGACGTGCGGGCCGCGTTCTCCTGCTCGTACCAGGCGCTGAGCCCGCCCGCCGCGCGCCTGTTCCGCCTGCTGGGGCTGCACCCGGGACCCGACTTCGGGGTGTCCGTGGTGGCCGGCCTCGCCGGGGTGGCGGCGGTGGTGGCGCGGTCGCTGCTCACCGAACTGGTCCGGGCCCACCTCGTCACGCCGTACCAGCCGGACCGTTACGCGATGCATGACCTGCTGCGCGCCTATGCCGCGGAACTGGTGGAGTCCGGCGAGCCGGAGGCCGAGGTGCGCGCCGCGCTGTACCGGCTGTTCGACCACTACGTGCACACCGCGTACGCCGCCGCCGCGATCCTGAACCCGCACCAGGACCTCTTCCCGCTGGACGCTACGCCGGGCGTGCCGCTCGACCCGCTGACCGGGTACGATCCGGCGTTGGCGTGGTTCACCGCGGAGCGGGAGTCCCTGGTCGCGGCGGTCGAGCAGGCATCCGCCATCCACTTCCACGACCACGCCTGGCGGCTGGCCTGGATCGTCGAGGACTTCCTGAACCGGCGCGGGCACTGGCACGACTGGGTGGCGACTCAGCGCGTGGCGCTCGGCGTCGGGCACCGGCTGGACCAACCCGCGGTACGGGCGCGGGCCCACCGCGGTCTGGCCCGCGCGTACACCAGGCTGGGCCGCTTCCAGGACGCACACCATCACTTCCGGCAGGCCCTCGACGGCTTCGTCGAACTGGGTGACGACACCGGCCAGGCACACACTCACCTCGGCATCAGCTATGCCACGGTTGGCGAGGGAGACCACCGCGGCGCGCTGCGCCACGCCCAGCAGGCACTGGACCGGTACGAGGCCGCGGGGCACCGCTCCGGGCAGGCCGCAGCCCTGAACATGATCGGCTCTTACCACACCCGGCTGGGCGACCACAACCAGGCGCTCGCCTGCTGCCAGCGCGCGCTGGACCTGTACCGCGAGATCGGCGACCGGCAGGGCGAGGCGGACACCTGGGACAGCCTGGGCTACGCCCGCCACCAACTCGGCCAGTACCGCGAAGCCGCCGAATGCTACACACAGGCACTCGGCCTGTACCGCGACCTCGGCGTGCGCCACTACGAGGCGGACACGCTCGTGAAGCTCGGCGAGAACCAGCTCGCCATGGGCGAACGGGCCGCCTGCCGCGCCTTCTGGCAGCGCGCCCTCGATCTGCTCGCCGAGATCGGCCATACCTCCTTTGTGGACTACGACGCCGGCGAGATCGAGGCCGCCCTCAACCGGCTCGGTTAGCTCGGTACAGCCGGCGACCAGACCTCAGCCAGCGCGCGACCAGTCGGGTCCGCGAGTCTCTGACGTGCGTTCCTGACCCGTTGGAGAGTGATTCCGTTGCTGGATGAGATCGATCGCGCGGTGATACACGCGCTTCACCTGGACGGCCGGGTGCCGTTCAGTCGCATCGCGCACGTGTTGGGAGTGTCGACCCAGACCGTTGCGCGCCGGTACAACCGGCTCCGTGCGGAGGGTGCGCTGCGGGTGGTTGGTCTGGTGGACGTGGATCGGGTCGGCGGTGGGCAGTGGCTGATCCGGTTGGTCACCGAGCCGCGGGTGACCCAGCAGTTCGGCTACGCGCTGGCCCGCCGTACCGACACGACCTACGTCTGCCTGACGTCCACCGGCGGTGAGATCGTCGCCCTCACCCGGACGGCGGCCGGTACCGGACCGGGCCACCCGCCGCTGTTGCGGGACACCTCGTTGACCAGCCGCGTGACCGGAGTCATCGCGTACCGGCTGCTGCACACCTACCTGGGCGGCGTGACCGGCTGGCAGGGCAGCCGCCGGGCGCTGGACGAGCGGCAGTGCCGCGAGCTGGTGGCGGATGATGCCGCCGTCCGCGGCCCGCACGGCGTCGTCGATCCCACCGCGTGCGAAGACAACATGGCGCTGCTTCAGGCGTTGCAGCGCGACGGCAGGACAAGTCAGCGGCGGCTCGGCGCGTCCACCGGCTGGTCGTGCGCGACGATCGCGAGACGCCTGGCCGACCTGCGGGCCGGTGGGTACCTGTACTTCGACGTCGAGGTGGATCGGGCCCTGTTCGGTGTCACGACCACCGCGCTGTTGTGGATGTCGGTGTCGCCGGCCCAGCTCCACCAGGTGGCGACCGCCCTCGCCGGGCACGACGACATGGCCCTCGTGGCCACCACCACCGGCCCGACCAATCTCGTCGCACACGCGCTGTGTACCAGCGCGGATCACCTGCACCACTACCTCACCCACCAACTCGCGAAGCTGGACGGCATCCTCACCCTCGAAACCACTCTGGTGCTGCGCAACCTCATGGGAGGCAGCCCGCAGCCCGCCCTCGACCCCCCGGCGGCGCGCCTCCCGCTCACATCGGCCGGTGTCTACCAGATCCGGGGAAACCAACACGCCAGCAAGCGGCAGCACGCGGGTGCGGCGTAGGAACCACACCCGAGAAACAGGAGGCATGTATGACCACATTGGACGTACCATCGGCCGGAGTCGGGCAGACCGCGATGTTCGTGGCGCTGCTGCGCAGCCTGGAGAGCCGGCGCGGCGACGCGCTGTTCCGGGATGCGCTCGCCGACTTCATGGTGACGGCGCTGCGCGGCGATACCGCGATGGCGGACGTGGCCGAGGTGGTCGCGCGCACCCACCTCAGTGTCCCCGGCTTCGCCGAGTACTTCTCGGTGCGCACCCGGTTCTTCGACGACGAACTGCTCGCCGCCATGGGCGAAGGAGTGCGCCAGGTGGTCACCCTCGCGGCCGGGGTGGACGGCCGTACGGTGCGGCTGGCGTCCCCGCCCGGCACCTGCTGGTACGAGCTGGACCTGCCGGAGATGACGGCGTTCAAGGAGTCGCTGCTGGCCGGATCGGCGCTGGGTACGAGGTGCGTCCGGCGCCCGGTCGCGGCGGACCTGCGTGGTGACTGGACGCAACCGCTGCGCCAGGCCGGGTTCGATCCGGCGCAGCCGACCGCGTGGCTCGCCGAAGGACTGCTGATGTACCTGCCCGACGCGGACGGCGAGATGTTGCTGCACAGCCTGACCCAGCTGTCCGCACCGGGCAGCCGGCTGATGCTGGAGCAGTTGCAGGAGTTGATGCTCGCCGAGCCGGGTCGGCCCGCCCGGGAGCGGGTGGAATCCCAGGGAGCGTCCTGGCGCTCCGCGCGCGACGACATCGGTTCCTGGCTGAGCCGGCACGGTTGGGACGCGCGGGTATACGCGAGCACCGATCCGCGGATCGCGCACGGACGCACCGTGGCGCCGATGCCGGCCGGCTGGCTGGCATCCGGCCGGCTCATCCGCCCGCCAGCGACCGGCCCGGTCGGCACCTGACCGGACACCATCGCGCACAAGGACCGGCCGCGCTGGTGCGGCCGGGACCGGAACGTACCGCCAAGCCCTGAAGGAAAGGACAATGCGATGACAACAATCGTCGGTACGGCCACCGCGACCACCACCGCGGTTTCCGGCCACGACGAGCTCGTCGGCCGCGCGGCGGCCCTGCACGACGAGCTGTGGGAGGACGCGCCCACGGCGGACCGGGAACGCCGCCTCACCGAACGGTCCCTCAAGAACGTGACGGATGCGGGCCTGTTCCGGCTCATGACGCCACGGCGGTTCGGCGGCTACGAAGCCGACATGCGGACCTACCTCGACGTGACCGCCGAGGTGGGTCGCGGCTGCTGCGCCACGGCGTGGATCGTCGGGGTGGTGAACGCCGGAAACTTCATCGTCTCCCTGTTCCCCGAGCAGGCGCAGCGCGAGGTGTGGGCAGACAACGCGGACGCACGCACCGCGCTGGTGCTGGGCGTACCGTCGCCCGGGGTCAAACCGGTGACCGGTGGCGCCCTGATCAGCGGCGAGTGGCCGTACACCTCGGGTTGCCTGCACGCCGAGTGGATCTGCCTGTTCATCGCGGCCGGTGCCCGTCCCGAGGACCGGATGCCGCACCTGGCCGTGCTGCGACGGGACGAAGTGGAGATCCGGGACACCTGGTTCTTCGCCGGACTGCGCGGCACCGGAAGCAACACCGTGGTGGCTCGCGACGTCTTCGTGCCACAGCGGCGCATCGTCCCGTTCCCGCCCTTCATCAACGGGCAGGGGCACCTGCTCAGCCCGACGCACCGCTACCGGGACAGTCTGATGGGCCTGTTCTCGATCGGCCTGCTCGGCCCCATGCTCGGTGGTGTCCGCGCCGCATTCGAGTACGTGCAGCAGAACGCGGCGAAGCGTCCCGTCGCCGCGACCACCTACGCCAACTCGGCGCAGTCGCCGACCCTCCAACTCGACCTCGCCGACGCGGCCATGCGGATCGACTCGGCGAGGCTGCACGCGGGCCGGCTGGCCGACACCGTCGACGAGTTCGCCGACGCGGGCGAGAACCCGGACCTGCTGACCCGCGCACGCGCCCGGTACGAGTCCACTGTGGTCACGCAGCGGTGCCGGGAGGCGATGGACCTGTTGCTCACCGCGTACGGATCCTCGTCCCTGCACGAGGCCAACCCGCTGCAACGGATCTGGCGGGACATCAACGCCGCCAGCCGGCACGCCGGCTTCGGCATGGGTGTCCCGCAGCAGATCTACGGACGGGCACTGGTCGGCATGGACCCCCGCGAGATCAGTTTCCTGGTGTGACACCGCATCCAGGCTGCCGGGCGGCACCGGAGCCGCCCGGCGACCCTGGCCACCCACCGACCCAGCAAGGATTGGAGAGGACATGAGCACCGCAACCCTGTCGTGCAGCGTGGTGATCCCTACCTACAACCGGGCCGAGTTGCTCTCGCACACGCTGGCCTCGCTCGCCGGGCAGGACATGCCCCAGGACCACTTCGAGGTCCTCGTCGTCGACGACGGCTCCAGCGACCACACGAGGTCCACTGTGGAGGGTTTCCGGGACCGGCTACCGGTCCGGTACTTCTTCAAGCCGGACGAGGGCTACCGGGCGGCCGAGGCCCGTAACGTCGGCATCTCGGCCGCGCGGGGCGAGATCTGCGTCTTCGTGGACTCCGGCGTCATGCTGCATCCCGGCTGCCTGTCCGCACACGTCGCGGCGCACCGCGTTGCCACCGCGCCGCTCGCGGTCTGTGGCTACGTGTACTGCTTCGAGTTCGGCGACGCCAACGCGGCGTCGATGCGTGCCGACATCGACGTGCGGGACCCGGGTGGCACGATCGCGCGGCTGGCCGCGACCCGCCGCTGGCTCGACGTGCGGGAGGCATTCTATGCCAAGTACACCGACGACTTCGCCGATCTGCCGGCGCCCTGGCTGATGTTCTGGACGGCCGACGCGTCGGCCCGCACCGACCTGGTGCGCTCGGTCGGCATGTTCGACGCCGGCATCAGGCAATGGGGCTGTGATGACCTGGATCTCGGGTACCGGCTGCACCGCGCCGGCGCCCGCGTCGTCCTCGAACGGCGGGCGAGCGCCATCCACTACCCGCACGAGAAGGACTCGCACGCCAGCATGGCGCTGGCCGCCGCCGGCCACCAGTACCTGGCGCGCAAGTACGACGCGCCGATCGTCCAGCTACTGCTGGAGTTTCCTGAGGTGAACATGCTGACCATGAACGACGTGGCACGGGAGCGCGGCATCCCGGGCACGACCGAGCCCGTCGGGCCGCCCGCGCGCTGACCTGTT
>DATEJJ010000493.1:0-3260 GCA_035278125.1 Rugosimonospora sp. | reverse complement strand
CCACCGTCGCGGCCGCCACCGGTACCCCCAGTTGCGCCGCGGCCAGCGCCCCGTACCCCGCCGGCTGGCCGGTCAGGCGCATCGCCACGTGCGCGAGCAGCGCGCCGGCCGCGAGTACCAGGCCCAGCAGCACCATCGACGGGCGGTGCGCCAGCTCGCGCAGGTCGAGCGACGCGCCCAGCCACACGAAGAAGAGCGGCCCGAGGAACCCCTCGGTCACCGCGAACAGCTGCCGGGCCAGCCGGCGCGGCTCGCCCACCCCGGCCACCGCCAGGCCGAAGGCGAAGCCGGCCAGCATGATCGAGACGTGGGTACGCGTGGCGAGCGCCGCCAGCGCGAACAGGATGGCCAGGTTGATCCGCAGTTCGAGGGCGAACTTGCGCTCCTCCGAGACGCGGTGTGCCCGCTTGCGCAGGCCGCTGCGCTGCAGGTACCGGAGGATGGCGAACAGGGCGGCGGTACTGGCGAGGACGGCGGCCGCGCCCACGGCGGCCCGGACGGCGTGGGCCGGGTCGATGGCGAGCGGCAGCGCCACGATGCAGGCCGCGTCGGCGGCGGCGACCTGGGGGAGCAGCTCGACGACCGGGCGCCCGGCCAGGTGCAGGTTCTCCACGGTCGGCAGGATCAGCGCGGCCGAGGAGGAGGCGATGAGCACCGCGTACAGGGCCGGGTGGCCGGTGCCGAAGAGGGTGGCGACGGCCCAGCCGAGGGGCACGGCGAGTACCCCGACGGCGGCGGCGCGCAGCAGGCCGGGGCGCAGGGCGCCGCGCAGCCGGGGATCGCGTACCGGGACGCGCGAGCCGGCGACGAACATCACCAGGGCGAAGCCGACGTCGGCGAGGAAGGTGAAGGTACGGTCGCCCGCGCGCAGCCAGCCGGCGCCGGTCGGCCCGAGTAGGATGCCGGCCAGCAACTCACCCAGCAGGACGGGTACCCGGCCGGCGCGCGGCAGGGCGAGCAGCGGCCCGAGGATGGCCGCCACCGAGATCACCGCCAGCTGCGCGAAGGTCACAGATGGATCTTCTCAATTCCGGCGGGCGCTTCCGGGGCGGGATACGGTACATCCGTGGAGATTGGCATCGGACTTCCGAACACCCTGCCCGTCAACGGTCCGGTCCTGGTGGACTGGGCGCGCCGCGCCGAGGAGCGCGGCTTCGCGATGGTGGCGACCATCGACCGGATCGTGTACCCCAACTACGACTCGCTGACCTCGCTCGCCCTGGCGGCCGGGGCGACCACGCGGATCGGCCTGCTGACCGACATCCTGCTGACCCCGCTGTACCAGCCGGTGTGGCTGGCCAAGGCGACGGCGAGCCTGCACGCCGCGTCCGGTGGCCGGCTCACCCTGGGCCTGGGCGTGGGCGGGCGCCCGGACGACTTCGCCGCGATGAACCGCGACATGGGGCGGCGCGGCCGGTTGATGGACGAGACGCTGGACATCCTGGACCGGGGCTGGGCCGGGGAGAGCGTGACCGGGGACGAGTTCGGGGTGGTACCCGAGCCGGCCGCGGGGCACGCGGTACCCGTGCTGATCGGCGGTACCTCGGACGCCACGATCCGGCGGGTGACCCGGCACGCCGAGGGGTGGACGGCGGGCGGTGGCGGGCCGGCGATGGCCGCGCCGATGGTGGAGCGGGTCCGGGCGGCGTGGCGCGAGGCCGGTCGCGACGGGGAGCCGCGCATCGCCGCGCTGGCGTACTTCGGGCTGGGCGACGAGGCGGAGTCGCGGGCGTCGCTGCGGCGGTACTACGGGTTCCTGGGCGACTGGGTGGACGCGATCGTGGAGTCGGCGGTGCGGTCGCCGGAGGCGGCGAAGGAGCTGGTGCGCGAGTACGCGGACGTGGGCGTCACCGAACTCGCGCTGATGCCGACGGTGGCGTCGGTGGACGAGGTCGACCGGCTGGCCGACGCGGTGCTGTAAGGCACGGTAGGCGGGCGGGACATCGACGGGAACCAGGCGCGGGCGCGCTTCGCGGCGGCCCGGGTGGCCACACTGGCCACAGTGGACGGTACGGGCGCGCCGCACCTGGTTCCGGTCGTGTTCGCGGTCGAGGGCTCGACGGTGTGGAGCGCGACCGACGGGAAACCCAAGCGGGGTACGGCGCTGCGCCGGTACGCGAACATCCGCGCGAACCCGCGGGTGAGCCTGCTGGTGCAGCACTGGGACGAGCGGTGGGACGAGCTGTGGTGGGTACGGGCTGACGGCGCGGCTACTATCCACACCCGACAGTCGACGGTGGACCGTGCGGTGCACCTGTTGCGGGCGAAGTACCCGCAGTACGCGCAGGTCGAGGTGGGCGCGCCGGTGCTCGCGGTCGAGGTGGCCGCCTGGCGCGGCTGGTCCGCGGGACGGCCGGAAACCCCTAGGGGGTGGGCGGGTCAGTGACCGCCCAGCGGTTCGAGTACCGCGCGCAGCACGTCCGGTACCGGCACCGGCCGCCTCAAGGCGGCGTCCACGTACACGTGGACGAACCGTCCCACGGCGGCCGGCTGCTCGCCGTGCGCGCCGAACAGGGCCAGCTGGTACACGACGCTGGAGGTGCCGAGCCGCTCCAGCCGGATACCGGCGGTCACCGTCTCGGGGAACCGCAGTTCCGCGAAGTACCGGCAGCTGGTCTCGACGACGAGGCCGATGGCGGGCAGCCGCCGGATGTCGGTACCGCTGGCCTCGATCAGCCAGCCGTTCACGGCGGTGTCGAACATCAGGTAGTGGACGACGTTGTTGACGTGGCCGTAGACGTCGTCGTCGGACCAGCGGGTGGGCAGCTGGCGCAGCACCGGGAAGTCGGCCCGGCGCAGGTCTCTGGGTTCCTCCACCGCTGCACGGTATCCGGCCGCGCCCGCGCGGCGGCGGAAGGCGGGCTTGACAGTGCGGCCGGGGGCCGGGTGAGATGCTGACTGGTCGATTCGGGGGGAAGGCAGATCGTTTGGCAGCGCGTCGATGAGCACCCTCGGCATCGCCATCGTCAACTTCCGCAGCGCCGGGGACACCGCGGAGCTCGTCCGGTCGGTCGTGGACCGCGCCGGCGATCCGGTGCCGCGCGTCGCGCTGGCCATTGTGGACAACAGCGACCAGGCGGAGGAGCTGCGGCGGGTGGTGGCGCGGGCGGCGGGGCGCGGCGTCGTGGCCACGCTGATCCACGGCCAGGGCAACATCGGGTACGCCGCCGGCAACAACCTCGCCGCCGCGTGGCTGCTGGACCAGGGTGCGGACGTGCTCTGGGTGCTCAACCCGGACACCCGGATCACCGGCGGCGCGC
>DATEJJ010000492.1:0-2222 GCA_035278125.1 Rugosimonospora sp. | reverse complement strand
CCCGGCCGCCGCGGCCGGCAGCGCCCACGGCGAGGCGGTCGCCACGGTCGGCGCGCAGGCCAGGGAGCAGATCGCCACCGTCGCCTCCGACACCAGCGGGCGCCAGCAGGAGGCCGTCACGGCGGCGGACGCCGAGGTCGGCGGGCTGCACGAGGCGTGGAGTACAGAGAAGGCGGGGATCGTCGAGCAGCACCGTACGGCGATCGCCCAGGACGCCGGGCAGACCAGGGCGGAGGCGGCCCGGACCATGGCCGACGCCGACCAGCAGGCCAAGGCCGAGGCGGAGAAGTCCGACAGCGGTGGCGGCGGCGGGCTGTGGGACCGGATCAAGTCGGCCGGCTCCGCGGTCGCGGGTGCGGTGAAGGGGCTCGCGTCCGCGGTCGCGGCGGGCGTGACCAGGATCCTGAACGCCGCCCGCGAGCGGGTCAACGGCATGCTGGACCGGCTGGTCAACGCCGTCAAGGAGCGGGTCGGCGGTGCGCTGCGGGCGATCGCGGACGGGGCGCGGCGGGTCGCGGGAGCGATCACCACCGCGATCGGCAAGGCCCGCGACCTGGTCACCCGGCTCGCCCGGGCGGCCCGGGACCTGGCCGGCCGGCTCTGGCAGGCGGCGGCCGAGCGGCTGAACCGGCTGTGGCAGGCGCTCAAGGCCGCGGCGCGGGCAGCGGTCGCGGCGGCTACGGCGCTGGTACGGAAGGTGGGCGCCGCGCTGGCGCTGGTCCGGGACATCCTCAAGCTGCTGAACAACAAGCTGCTCGCGTTCATCATGGAGGTGCTCCAGGACCCGCAGGGCAAGGTCGTGGCCCCGGTCGTGGCCAAGGCCGAGCCGCTGGCGGGCGGGGTGCCGGCGAAGGCCGACGAACTGGCGCACCAGTCGGTGGCGCAGGAGCCGGCCGGTGGCGCCGCGGCGCAGCGGATGGTGGTACAGCGCGCGCCGGTACAGGCGGATCCGCCGGTACCGGGGGAGGGCTTCTGGGGCGGCGTGGGCCGGCACCTCAGCGCCGCCGGCCGCAACTTCACCCAGAACTGGGCCGCGATCCTCGGCAAGGTGGTCCTGGACGTCCTGACCTGGATACCGATGCTGGTGGACGAGGGCCCGAAGCTCTGGAACGAAATCAAGATGACCTGGACCGGTGGCGGCGGGCTGGACCGGCTCGACCACGCCCTGCAGGCGCTGCGCCACCTGGTCAGCATCGTCGGCGGGACGCTGGCCACCATCGGTGTCTGGGCGCTGATCATCGCGTGGCTGGGCGGGCCGGTCGCGGAGGGCGCCGCGCTGGCCGCGTACGAGGGCGTCAGCTGGGCCGTGATCGGCGCCGACCTCACCCTGGCCCTGGTCGAGCTGAGCAAGTACGCGTACAGCGCCACCCGACCCGGCATCGACCCGGAGGTACGCGAGCAGTACCTGAGCATGTTCGCCAGCTCCGGGATCGCGGCGGCGGTCACCCTCGTCCTGATCGCCCTCGGCCTGCTCGCGGCCCGGCTGGCCAAGGCGCTCAAGCTCCGCCGGGCCGCTGCCGCGGCCGGCGCCGCGGGCAAGGAGAAGGCGCCACCGCCGCCGGTGAAGGACGACCGGCCACCCGCCCCGCCCACCACGGACAAGCCGTCGGTACGCTTCGGGCGGCCGGAGGACGGCTACCATCCGGACCGGATATTCATGGACTACATCAACCACGACATCCCGTCAGAGGGCTGGAAGCTGCACGTCAGCGCCGACGCCGCGTCCGCGCCGGCGGTGGCCGACGCGGTGCTGCCCAGGCTGCGGCAGATGGGCGTGAACCACAAGGTGGTCGGCTCGCTGGAGGCGCTGGAGGGCATGTCCGGCACGCAGCAGGCCAAGTTCATCACCATCTACCCGGACAACGCCGCCCAGGCCAAGCAGATCGTGGCCGCGGTCGACTCGGCCGTGTCCGGGGTATCCGGCGGCGCGCCCGCGGTCGGCGGCGAGCTGCCGGTCGGCTCGTCGGGCCGCGTCTACACCCGCTACGGCGGGTTCACCAAAAGCACCGTGACCGGCCCCGGCGGGGTCGAGGTGCCGGACCGGCGCGGCCAGGTCTGCCCGCCCTGGGTCGACAACCCGTGGACCGGCCAGCCGGCGCAGAACCCGACCCCGGTCGGTCCACCGGGCGGCCGGGGGCAGCAGTGACTCCGGCCTGGCGCGAGTCCGCGTCCGCGTTCCCGCCGGTCAGCGCCGCGCTGGTGGACGCGACCGCCGCACCGCG
>DATEJJ010000491.1:0-4749 GCA_035278125.1 Rugosimonospora sp. | reverse complement strand
GCCACGCCGGCCGCCGACTGGATGTCGGCCTCGGTGTGCGAGGCGGCGCCATCCGGGAACAGCCCGGCGCGGCGCAGCGTGTCCACCATCGCGGGCAGCGCGACGCCGTCGAGCCGGTGCGCGAAGGCGAGGTACCGGTCGCGGTCCACCCCGGCCACCTCGGCCTCACCGGCGGCCAGGGCGGCGGCGGTCATGCCGCGCACCTGCTCCCGGGGGAGCACAGCCGGAGCCGGGTTTTGGCGGAGGCGAGCACCCCCAACGTCTCCCCGGGGGAGCACAGCCGGATCCGCCTCGGTGCGCGGAGCCGGCTCCACGAAGCCGACCAGCCGCCGCTCCAGCGGCCGGTCTCCGTCCACCACCACGGCGGCGGCACCGACCCCCGGGTGGCTGCCCAGCGCCGACTCCACCTCGGCCAGCTCGATGCGGTACCCGCGGATCTTCACCTGGAAGTCCTCCCGGCCGAGGAACTCGATATCCCCGCTGGGCAGGTACCGGCCCAGGTCGCCGGTGCGGTACAGCCGCTCGCCGGTGCCCGGGTGGGTCACGAACCGCTCGGCCGTCCGGGCCGCGTCACCCAGGTACCCCAGGGCCACGCCGGTACCGCCGATGTACAGCTCGCCGGGTACCCAGTCGGGGCAGGGGCGCATCGCCGGGCCGAGGACGTGGAAGGTCTGGTTGGCGAGCGGCCGGCCGTACGGGATGCTGCGCCAGTCTCCGGGTACCTCCGCGATGGGGTAGTAGATCGACCAGATCGCGGCCTCGGTGGCGCCGCCCAGGCTGACCAGGCGCGGCCCGGCCGCCCCACCCACGGCCTGGCGCCGGATCTGGTCGGGCAGCGCGACCGGGATCCAGTCGCCGGACAGCAGCGCGAGCCGCAGCGCCGGCAGCGCGAGCGCCGGCGTCACGGACAGGTAGTCGTGCAGCATCTGGAGCTGCGCCGGCACCGAGTTCCACACGGTGACCCCGTGCCGGGCGGCCAGGTCGGCCCAGTGCGACGGGTCGCCGCGCCGGTCCGGGTCGGGCAGCACCAGGCAGCCGCCGGTCGCGAGCGGGCCGAAGATGTCGTACACGGACAGGTCGAAGCCCAGGCTGGACAGGCCGAGGACGCGGTCGTCCGCGCCGATCCCGAAGCGGGAGTTCATGTCCACCACGGTGTTGAGCGCGCTGCGGTGGCTGATCATCACGCCCTTGGGCGTGCCGGTCGACCCCGAGGTGAAGATGGTGTACGCCAAGGCATCCGGCTCTGCCCGCGCCGGCACGGGCCGGGGCTCCGCGACCAGGTCGTCGAGCACGAGCGCGGTGTCGGGGCAGTCGCCCCGGGCAACCACGCGGGCGGTGCTGACCAGCCGGTCCACGCCGGCCGCGGCCAGGATCTGGCGGCGCCGCAGCGGCGGCTGGCTCAGCTCCACCGGCAGGTAGGCGCCGCCGGCCAGCAGGATGCCGAGCACCGCGACGACCTGCTCCCACCCCTTGTCCATGACGACGCCCACGAGGCCGTCGACGGGCCCGAGCCGGTCGGCCAGGGCCACGGCCCGGCCCAGCAGCTCGCCGTAGGTCAGCGTGCGGTCCGGGCCGATGACGGCAACCCGTCCGGGGGTACGCAGCGCCTGCGCGACCACCCCGTCGTGCAGCAGCCCGGCCGATACCGGCGCGGCCGTGTCGTTGACCTCGCGGCGCCGCCGGGCCTGCGCCTCGGGCAGCGGTACCGGCCCGGTCGACGTCCACGGCTCGTCACCCGTCGCGAGCCGGGACAGCAGCGACCGGTACGCGTCGAACATGTCCTCGACCAGGCCCGCCGGGAACACGCCCTCGCGCACGTCCCAGTTGGTCGCCAGGCAGCCCTGCCGCTCGATGTTCTGGCAGTCGATCCACACCTGCGGGGTCTGGCTGATGCCGTAGCCGAGTTCGCCGACCGGCGCCCCGTCGGCCGCGCCGCCCGCCTCGGCCAGCCCGATGGCACTGGTGAACACGATCGGGAACAGCGCCGCGTCGCCGCCGTCGCGCCGGGCGATCTCCCGGATCACTTCGACACCGGTGAATGCCCGGTGGTCCAGGTCCTGCCACAGCTGGGCCTGCAGGTCGCGGGCGCGCTCCACGAACGGCCGGGCCGGGTCGGCGTCCACGGCGAGCAGGTCGACCCCGGTGAAGTCGCCCACCAGCCGGTCCACCTGCGGGTGCAGCGGCAGCCGGTTGAGCAGCGTGATGTCCAGCGTGAACCGTGGCTGCCGGCTCCACGCGGCGACCACCTCGGCGTACGCGGCGAGCACCGCGCCGGAGGCGGTCACCCCGTGCTGCCCGGCCCGCTTGCGCAGCCCGGCCCAGGTCGTGGTGTCGAGCCGGGTCTCGAAGCGCCGGAACCGCACCGGCTCGCCCGCCCGGGGGTGGTCGCCTACCGGTAGTGCCGGCGCCGGTGGCAGTTCTGCCAGCCGGCCGAGCCAGTACCCGCGGTCGGCCTCGCGCCGCGTGCCGGCCTGCCGGGACCGCTCGGCCTGCAGGTAGTCCCGGAACGTCAGCGCCAGCGGCGGCACCGGCTCGTCCGGCCGGTGGTACAGGCGGTGCAGCTCGTCCAGCACGATCTGGATGCTGACGAAGTCGGCGATCAGGAAGTCGACCGAGACGTGCTGGACGGCGCGCGTGTCGGTCAGCGTCAGGCGGACCTCGAACAGCGGCCACCGGTCGGGCGCGAACACCCGGTGGTCCATCTCCGCGCGGGTGGCGGCCAGCGCCGCGTCCACCTCTTCGGGGGTACGCCCGCGCAGGTCCGCGGTCACGATCCGCAGCTGCGGTACCTCGGGCAGCACGCGCTGCGAACCGTCCACCTCGATCACCGCGCGGAGCATGTCGTGCCGCTCGATCAGCGCGCGCCACGCGGTCGCCAGCCGGTCCGGGTCGAGCGAGGGGTAGGTCAGCTCGCCGTACCCGTGGCAGCCGGTACCGCCGTAGGCGAAGCCGGACCCGCGCCCGAGCAGGTACGCGGCCTGCACGTCGGTGACCGGGAACGGCTCGTACCGGCCGGCCGGGTCGGGTGCGAAGTCCCGCGCGGCCGGGTCGGCACCGAGGTGGGCGAGCAGGCCGTCCCGGCTGTCCCGCAGCCGGCCGCGCCACTCGTCGGTGAGTACGCCCCGGGGTGCCCGGAACCGGAGCTGGCCCTCCTCGACCCAGAGCCGTACGCCCAGCCCCGCAAGGCTCTCCACCAGATCCGCGACCTCGCGCTCGGTCATCGGGCCACCCCCGTGCATGCAGGCGAGCAAGGGACTGGCCCGATGTCGCTGATCGGTCCCTCGCGCAAGCACTCGGTCATAGCACACCCTCCTCGAAAGCGGCGCCGCCGGACTGCGCCTCGACCAGTTCGGCGAGCTGCGCGACCGTGGGCGCGGCGAACATCTGGCGCAGGGTCAGCTCGGCGCCCAACCGCTGGCGCAGCGCCTCCACCACCCGGGTGGCCAGCAGGCTGTCCCCGCCGAGCGCGAAGAAGCTGTGGCCGCGCCCCACCCCGTCGACCTGGAGTACCTGCGCCCAGATGGCGGCGACGGCCCGCTCGGTGGCGGTACGCGCGGGCTCGTCGCCGCCCGCACTCGACTCCCCGGCCCCGGCCAGCTCGCCGAGTGCCCGCCGGTCCACTTTTCCGTTGCCGGACAAGGGCAGCGCGTCGAGGACCAGCAGCCGCTGCGGCACCATGTACGCCGGCAGCCGCTCGGCGAGCAGCCCGGCCAGCCCGCCGGCGGTACCGGTCACCGCGAGCGCGACCTGCCGGCCGGTGCCGGTACCGGTGGTGAAGGCGACCGCCCGGGTCACGTCCGGGTGGCTCTCCGCCGCCGCCTCGATCTCGCCCAGCTCGATCCGGTGCCCGCGGATCTTCACCTGGAAGTCCGCCCGGCCGAGGAACTCCAGCGTCCCGTCCGGCCAGTACCGGCCCAGGTCCCCGGTGCGGTACCAGCGCGTGCCGGCGTACTCGACGAACTGGCGCGCGGTCAGCTCGGGTGCGCTGCGGTACCCGCGGGCCACCCCGGTGCCGCCGATCCACAGCTCGCCCGGTACCCAGTCGGGGCAGTCCCGGCCGCGCCCGTCCACCACCCGGTAGCACTGGTTGCGCAGCGGATACCCGTACGGGATCGAGCGCCAGTGCGCCGGTACCTCGCCCGCCTCGTACGCGTTGGACCAGATCGACGCCTCGGTCGCGCCGCCCAGGGCGACGAGCCGCGCCTGCGGGCAGGCTGCCGCGAGCCGGCCGGGCAGGTCCAGGCCGACCCAGTCGCCGGAGACCATGGCCAGCCGCAGGCTGTCCGGCAGGCCCGCCGACTCGGCGGCGGTGAGCAGCATGTCCAGCAGCGCGGGTACCGAGTTCCAGACGGTGACCCGCCAGCGGCGGACCAGCCCGGCCCAGCGCCGCGCCTCGCGCCGCTCGTCGGCGCCGATGAGCACGACCGCGCCGCCGGCGGAGAGCAGCCCGAAGATGTCGTACACGGACAGGTCGAAGTCGAGTGCGGACACGGCCAGCACCCGGTCGTCGGGCCCGACGCCGTACCGCTGGTTGATGTCCGCGACGGTGTTGCCGGCGGCCCGGTGGGTGATCTCGACGCCCTTGGGCTCGCCGGTCGACCCGGAGGTGTAGATGACGTACGCCAACTGGTCCGGGTCGACAGTGACCGGCGCGGCGAGCGGGTCGGCCGGAGCGACCGCGGTGACGCCGTGCGGTGTGGGCGAGTCCGTCAGCGCGAGCCGGATGCCGGCGCTGGCGTAGATGCGGTC
>DATEJJ010000490.1:0-7720 GCA_035278125.1 Rugosimonospora sp. | reverse complement strand
GCGGGCGTGACCGGGCGCGTGTCGCGCGCTCCGGCCGGTGCCGCCGGTCCGGCCGAGATCGGTGCGGTGACGCTGGCCGAGCGCCCCACCCGGATGGCGTTCGCCGCCAGCGGGCTGCTGGTCGCGTCCATGGGTGAGCTGTTCAGCGCCTCGGTGAGCCGGGGTGCCGCCACTCTGGCGACCACCGTGTGGCTGCTGGTCGGGCTGATCGGCCTCGGGCAGCTGCTGGTCGCGGTGGTACGCACGCTGGGCCGGGGCGCCGCTCCGGGTGACCCGGTGGACACCGCGCCCACCGAGGATCTCGCCGCCCGGGAGGAGCGCACCGTCCCGCTGTACCCGGACCCGCCCGCCTGACGGCTTACGCCGCCTCCGTCCCTCCGGGCCGGAGCCGCCGCTCGCGCAAGCTCCTGAACTCCTGGTTCGCTCGGCAAGCCTCGCTCACGCCGGACCGATCTCCGTCGCAACGATCTTCGCGGACAGGGCGACCAGCGGCAGCCCGCCACCCGGATGGGTGGAGCCGCCGACCAGGTACAGCCCGCGTACCGGGCCACGGTTGGCCGGGCGGAGCAGCCGGTGCGCGGCGGTACCGTAGATCGCCCCACCCGGTGCGCCGGTGGCCTCCTCCAGGTCGGCGGGGGTACGCACCTCGCGGAACAGGACCCGGTCCCGCACGTCCGCGCCGCGTGCCGCCAGCACCTCCAGCACCCGGTCCGCGTACCGCCCGGCTAGCCCCTCGCGCCGCCAGTCGACCGACCCGGGGGCGCGAGGGGGGTGCGCGCCTCCGCCACACCCCGGCTCCGGCTGCGCTCCCCGGTGCGGCGGGGCGTTGACCAGCACGAACCAGCTCTCGCAGCCGTCCGGCCGGACCGAGGGATCATCCGGCGCGCTGACGAGGACGGTCGGGTCGCTGACCGGCCGGGGGCGGCTGAAGATCTCGTCGAACTCCGCGTCGTGGTCGCGCGGGAAGTAGACGGTGTGGTGTGCGCGCCGCTCGGGCGTACCACGCAGGCCCAGCAGCAGCACGAAGCCGGCCAGGCTGCGGTCGCCCAGCCGGGTCGCCCGGCGCGGGTACGGCAGCAGGTCGCGGTACAGGGTCAGCGCGTCCGCGTTGCACACCACCACGTCCGCCGGCTCGGTACCGCCACCCGCCAGGCGTACCCCGGTCACCGCGTTGCCAGCGGTCACCACCCGGGTCACCGGCTCCCCGGTGCGTACCGTGACACCGTTCGCGTCGCACCGGCGGAGCAGCGCGGCGGCGAGGGTACCCAGCCCGCCGCGCGGGTACCACCCGCCGTACGCCAGCTCCGCGTACGGGATCGCGGCCAGGGCCGCCGGTGCCCGGCGCGGATCGGCACCCGCGTACGTCGCGTACCGGTCCAGCAGCATGCGCAGCCGCTCGTCCCGCAGGTACCGCCGGCCCAGCCCGCGCAGCGACCAGCCCGGTGCGATCGCGGCGAGGTCGCCGACCCGCCAGGCCAGCCGCGCCAGCGCCCACGGGGAGTCCACAGTGGACGTGAGCACGTCCCGCCAGGACGCGCGCCAGACCCGGGCGGCCCGCTGCCACAGCGCGTGCCAGTCGTCGGCGGCGTCCTGGCCCAGCGCCTCGGCGATGCGGCCCCGGAACTCGTCGGGGTCGCTGCTGGAGTCCAGCACGGTACCGCCGGGAAACACGTGGCGTACCACCGGATCCAGGGGTACCAGGTCGAGTTCGGCGGCCAGGTCGCCACCGGTCGCGGCGAACAGCTCGGCGAACACGTGCGGGAGTGTGAACAGGCTCGGCCCGGTGTCGAACCGGAACGTACCCTCCGGCGTGACCCGCTCGTACCCGCCCAGCTTGCCGCCGACCACCTCGGCCCGCTCGAACACGGTCACCCGGTGCCCGGCGGCGCCGAGCCGCGCGGCGGCAGCCAGCCCGCCCACGCCCGCCCCGATCACCACGACCCGGCTCAGGGCACGCTGCCCTTCTCCACCACCCACTCGGTCGGCTGCCCGGTGATCTGTGCGATCAGGTCGAAGTCGGCGTCGTAGTGGAGAAGCGTGACCCGGTGCCGCTCGGCCACAGCGGCGATGATGAGGTCGGCGATTCCGACCGCACGGTGGCGGCCTGAGGCGGCGAGACCTTCGCTGATGTCTCGGGCACGCTGGAAGTCGCGGTCTTCGGTGGGCAGCCACTCGAACACACTGTCGATCAAGGGGTTCAGCGCATGATGATCTGCCGCCGACTGCGCGGAGTAGAGGAATTCAAGGGCGGCGGTGCCACAGGTTGCCACGAGCCCGCGCTGGATCAGCGGATCGAGGACCGTGGCGACCTCGCGCCGGTGGAGACGTGCGTGCGCGCTCTTGTCGACCAGATAGCGGGCTACCGCCATGCCTGTGCCATGATGTCCGGATCCGCGAGATCCCGAAATGCCCCTGAATGGCCCATCTCGATGAACTGTTCCACCGCCGCACGGCGGATGATCTCGCGCATCGCGGCGTTGACGGTCTCTTTCTTCGTCGGCGTGCCGAGGATCTTCTGCGCCCGTACCAGCAGGTTCTCGTCAATGTCGATCACGGTTTTCGCCATCCGGACCTCCCCTTGTTGGCCCAGCCAGTATATCCAGCTGCCGGCCCTTCCAGGTGAGGGTGCCGCGCCGGTGCCGGCTGTAGGAGAGCGCCAGCAGGTAGCCGAAGAGCAGCACCGAACCCGGCTGGGCCAGCGCGTCCGGCCACACCCGGGCGCCGGTCGCCCGCCCGGCCAGCACCCGGCCAACCACTCCGAGCAGGTACCCGGCCAGCCCGGCCAGCGGGTTCGCCGCCGCGATGACCAGCGGAAACACGTACCCGAAGAGCAGCATGAGCGCGACGGCGGCCGCGCCAGCCGGCGTGCCGAACGCCGCCCACAACGATTTGGTATATCCCACCTTGATCTCAGACCACGACCCGTACATGCGGCAGCTGGATATCCGGGATCCTTCCATGATCGAGATGCGGCCGCCCGTGCGCTTGACCGCCCGGGCCAGCTCCACGTCCTCCAGCACCCGGTCCCGGACGCCCGCGTGGCCACCGGAGCGGTGGTACGCGGCGCGGCGTACCACCAGGAACTGGCCACCGGCGGCGGCCAGCGAGGGGCGGGCCGAGCGCTCCACCAGCCGCAGCGGCAGGAAGGTCAGCCACGACCACGGCAGCAGCGGCTGGACCAGCCGCTCGGCCGGGCCGGCGGCGACCAGCCGCGGGTACGGCGAGATCAGGTCGAAGCCGTCCAGCGCGCGTACCGCGGCGGTGACCGCGTCCGGCGCGAGCAGCACATCGGCGTCGAGGAAGACCAGCACCTCGGCGCTGTCCGGCGCGTGCGCCGCGAGCTGGTGGCAGGCGTACGGCTTGCCCAGCCACCCCGCCGGCGGAGGCGTACCGGTGAGCAGCCGCACGCCCGGTACCGACGCGACCAACTCGCCGGTGCCGTCGCTCGACCCGTCGTCCAGCACCAGCACCGACAGCCGCCGCACCCCGCGCTGCGCGAGCACCGCCCGCAGGCAGGGCAGCACCCGTTCCGCCTCGTCCCGTACGGGCAGCAGCACCGCGACCTCACTGTCCACAGTGGAGGGCGATGGGTGGATCCGGCGCAACAGCACGACATTCACCGCTGTGTGCGCGGTCAGCACGGCCACCAGCACGGCGGGGGCCCAGCTCAGCAGCGTCATGACGGGCAGAGGGCGAGCGCGGCGGGCAGCGCGACCGGGGCCATCCCCACGGCACCCCACCCGGCGGCCGCGGGCAAGCCGAGGAACACCGCGAGCGCCAGCACACTACCGGCGTAGGTCCACACGTACAGGGCCAGCACGGGTCGGTCCCGGACCGGCTCGGCGGTGCCCGCCCGGGGACCGGCCAGCACCGGGAACAGCGCCATCATCAGCACCGCCACGGCCAGCCAGCCCAGGTAGTTGGTGAGCGGGACGTCCGGTACGCCGGGCAGGTGCGGGTCCGGGTGCCGCCAGTGCCAGTACCCCTCGGCCACCATCTGCGGGTCGAGGAGCAGGTCCCAGGCGGCCAGCCCGAGCCCGGCCAGGGCGGTCCGTGGCCACCGGCGGCGGGTGGCCGTGCCCGCCGCCAGCCACGCGGGCCACGCCATCCACGCCCAGGCCAGCGGGATGAGGGCGGGTACGCCCCACAGGCGCGGGCCGAGCGCGTCGCTGTACGCGTACCCGCCGAACGGGAATCCGGTCGCGACGCCGAGCGTCTCCACGGCCAGCCCCCCGGCGGCGGCCACCCCGACGAGCGCCGTGCCGGTGCGCAGGCCCCGGGTGACCACGGCGTGGCCGACCGAGAGGCTGAAGCCGAGGATGACCGTGGCCGCGACCAGCGCGGCGCGTGGCCGGCCGGCCGCCAGCGGGTAGCCGATCTGCAGCAGTACCAGCGCGGCGAACGCCAGCCACCAGCGCCTCACGGTGGCAGCGGCAGGGCCCGCCCCAGGATCGCGAAGGCCCGGTCGTCGCCCGGGAAGTGAAAGTTGCGGAGTACGTCCACGAAGCCGAAGCGCCGGTACAGCCGCCAGGCGCGGGAGCGCTGCTCGTCAGCCTCGGGCGTGGATAACAGCGTGGTGTGGCCGGTCGCCATGGTCAGCAGCGCCCGCAGTTGGGCGGCACCCAGCCCGTGCCCCTGCGCCGGCGGCCGAACGTGCAGCTCCACGACCTCGAAACAGTCGGTCAGCCAGATCTTGCGGGCGTCCCGGCGCAGCGCGGTACGCACCTGGTCGTGCCACCACTGGCCGTGCGCCGAGGTGTACCCGTAGCCGAAGCCGAGCAGCGTGCCGTTGGGGTCCAGGGTCGCCACGGCACGGAACCCGGTCCGGCGCACGTGCCCGGCGATGTACCCGCGCCGCGCCTCCAGCAGGTCCGGCGGGTACCCCATGGCCTGCCCGTACACGTCGATCACGTCGTCGAGCCGGCGCGCGAGGTCATCCGGTGTCCAGGCCACCAGCCTCATCCGGACCGCCGCTCCTTCGCTTGCCTGGCCCACCCGATCACCCCGGTATCTCCGACCACCCCGGTCACCGCGAACCGGGCGAACAGTTCCTCCGCGTACCACCCGGTGGTCGCCGTCCGCTCGATCGCGCGCCGGTGCTCCGGGTGACGGTACGCGAACCGTACGAGATCTGCGGGTTCTCGCCACACCGAGACCGTGCCCTGCCAGCCGATCGGGGCCTCACCGATGCCGAATGCGGCCAGCAGCCCGTCCCGACCGGCCAGTGCGGCGCCCACCGGACCGGCCGCCCGCCAGAAACTCAGCGCGCGCGAGGGACGCAGCCGGGCCCGGGTCAGCGCGAGCACCGGCCCGTCCGGCGCGTCTGTTCGGCCCCGGACCTCTGCGGCGTCCTGCACCTCGAACGGTTGGCGGCCTCTCCACGAGCCGCGGCTGGCCAGCGGGCGCAGGTCCAGCCGGCAGCTGGCCGCCGCGATGCGCGCCCAGCCGGGGAAGTCGGGCGGGCGCCCGTCCTGCACGGTCAGCGCGGCCCAGCGGGTCAGGTCCGGCCGGCTCGGGCCGAACCCGGTACCGGTGCCGAGCAGCTTGACGAATCGGGTACCGGACCGGCGTACCCGGCCCGGGTCCCGCGCCATACGCCACAACGCCCGCGGTACGGCCGCCGCCGGTACCCGCCAGACGTGCAGCGACACCGTCACGCCACGTCGGCGGCCGTGCCGGCGGTGATCCGGACCAGTTCCGGGTAGGTGGTGGGGAACACCGCGTGCGGGATGCCGCCCGCCGCCCAGATCTCCGGGTACTGCTCAAGTGCCGTGTCGACCAGGGTGCGTACCGGCTTGGGGTGGCCCAGCGGTGCCACGCCGCCGATCGGCTGCCCGGTGTACGTGCGGACGAAGTCGGGGGTGGCCCGGCGCAGCGCGCTCGCACCCACGAGCGCGGCGACCTTGGCGGTGTCCACCCGGTGCGCTCCGGAGGTGAGTACCAGCAGCGGCTGGCCGTCGGCGTCGAAGATGAGCGAGTTGGCGATCTGTCCGACCTGGACATTCAGCGCCGCGGCAGCGGCCACCGCAGTGTGTACCGCGTCCGGGAGCATGCGTACCAAGCTGTGCGTACCGCTGCCATCTCGGGCGTCCGCGGCGTCCAGTGCGTCCTGCACCGCTGTCACGTTGGGATGCATGACCCCTATCCTCCGTCACCCCGCCTGGCCACCGCGAACGGGTATGACTCGCCGGCCGTCGCGGGTGCCCGCGGCGCCGCGGTCCGGGCCGTCTCGGCGAGCGCGACGCCGGCGAGGATCAGCGCGCCGCCGAGCAGCTGCGCGGGGTCGAGCCGCTCGTGCAGCACCACCCACGCCACGGCGCTGGCCACCACCGGCTCGATCATGCCGATGATGCCGACGCTGGTCGGCGGCAGGTGCCGCAGCGCGGCGACGATCAGCAGGTACGGCGCGATCGAGCCGCCGATGATGAGGTACAGGGCCAGCAGCCACACCGGTACCCCGTTGCTGCGCGCCGTGAACAGGTGGAACGGGAACGTCCACCAGGGCCGGACGAGCATCCCGGCCACCGCCGCGACGCCGAACGCCCAGCAGGTCAGCGACAGGTTGTCGCGCCGGGCCACGCCGCGGGCGCTGAGCACGTAGTACAGGGCGAGCAGCACCGCGGCGGAGAGCGCGGCGGCCACCCCGACCGGGTTCAGGGTCGCGGCGCCGGACTGCCACACCCGCCAGATCTCCGCGACCGCGGCCAGCCCGGCCAGGCTGAGCGCCAGGCCGACCCACAGCCGCGGCTTGACCCGCTGGTGGGCGCCGAACCGGGCCCACAATGCGACCAGGACCGGCGCGGTGTACTCGAACAGCAGCGAGATGCCCACCGGCAGCCGGCCGATCCCGATGAAGTACAGCATGGGTACCAGGAAGAAGCCGGCCAGCCCGTACACCACCAGCAGGGGCAGCTCGCGGCGGGTGGCGCGCAGCCGCCCCAGGCGGCCCGGCCGGGTGAGCGCGACCAGCCCGAGCAGGCCCAGGAACGCCCCGCTGGCGCGCAGCACGGTGAGCCGGGGCGCGTCCAGGCCAGCGCGCAGGATCAGCTTGGAGACGGTCCCGTTGACCGCGAACAGGATGCTGGAGACGGCCACCATGGCAACGCCGAGAGCGGGGCGGGAGCTGGTCCGGGTCACGACCCAGAGGGTATCCGGTCCTTACCGTGCAAACCTGCCGGGGCGCGGCGTTGCGGTCTTGTCGTACCCAGGGTTTACTCTATTGGTGTTCGAACTACTGTTCGAACGATCCGGGAGGGGCGATTCGCGGCGCACCTCCCGGGGACGACGGTCGTGGCCGGCCAGCCGGGGCCGTCAGGGGGTCTGGACAATCGCGGGTCCAGGCTCCTGGCGAGGCGCTCGCCCACCACTCCCGACCCCCGGGCGGTGGGCGAGAGCCGAACCAGCCGGGCGTGGCGTGGGGAAGCTCCAGGCCCGGCACGGCGGGGGTTCCGGGTCGCGTGACGCAAGCGCGCGGGCCGGAGCCTTCCCCCGGTCGTGGGGGCCCGACCGGATGTGTGCTGCGACTTCCTCCGCAGCCGGAAGACCCGACAGTGCGTAGATCCCAGTGCTCGTCATCGGAGGAACAGCATGCGACCGACTCTCGTGGCCCCGCTACCCGGTGGGACGCCCCAGGGGGCGGCGGCGACCGCCCCGGCCGTACCGGCCCACGCCCTGCCGCACCGCACCCCGGCCGAGCTGCTCACGCTCGCCCGCCGGGGCC
>DATEJJ010000489.1:0-5580 GCA_035278125.1 Rugosimonospora sp. | reverse complement strand
TGCGCGCGGCCCGCCTGGCGCCCACCGACGCGCTGCGCGGCACCTGAGCGGGCACCGGCCGGTACGGTGAGGGCGATGCGTAGGCACTGGGGTCTGCGGGCCAAGATGGCCGGCTCGTACGTGCTGGTCACCGCCGCGGCCGTGGCGGTGGTCGAGATCGTGGTGCTCGCCATCGTGGTACCCGGGCTGCTGTCCGGCGGCCCGGACCGCACGCTGCTGGTCGAGCTGACCGCGCGGGACGAGGCCGCCCTGGCCGCGGACGCCGCGGTGCGGCTGGGTCGGCTCCCGCAGCCCGGCGAGTTCCCGCTCGGCGAGCGGGGGCTGACCCTGGCGCCGGGCGAGGCGCGGCCCACCGCCGACGGCAGCGGCGTGCGCATCCCGTACGAGACGCAGCCGCTGGACACCGACCGGCCGATGTCCATGGCCCTGTTGATCGCGCTGGACGGCAGCATCGCGGCCAGCTCCTACCCCGCCCGGTACCCGCCCGGCCGGTACGTCGGCACCCCGGGCGTGGGTATCCTGCCGATCGACGTGATCGCCAAGTTCACCGGCGCGGTGAAGCCCGCGGCCGGCGGGTCCAAGACCCCGGACGGCGAGGTGCTCTGGGCGGTGGCACCGGTGGTGCTGCTGTCCGCCGCGCCGGACCCGGTCAAGACGGACAAGGCCCGGGCCATGGCGCCCGCCGGACTGATCTACGTGCAGGTACCGGCCGCCGCGAAGCTGCCCGTCCGGGTCCAGTCGGGGACCGGCCCGAACCTGTGGGCCAGCCTCGCCGCGCAGCTGGCCGGCGGGCTGGCGGTGCTGCTCCTCGCGCTGCCCGTGGGCGCGGTGTTCGGGCTGCTGTCCACCCGGCGGCTGATCGGCCGGCTGCGCCACCTCGCCGCCAGTACCGTCGCCGTGGCCGAGGGCGACTACCAGCGGCGGGTACCCGTGGCCGGGCACGACGAGGTGGCCGCACTGGAGACCAGCTTCAACCGGATGGCGGAGCGCCTGGCCGAGGCGATGGCGGCGCAGCGGCAGCTCGCCGGCGCCAGCGAGCGCGCCCGCATCGCCCGCGAGCTGCACGACTCGATCTCACAGGACCTGTTCTCGCTGCGCCTGCTCGCCGGCGGCCTGCGCCGCGCGCTGCCGGCCGGTTCGCCGCTGCACGCCAGCGTGGAGACGATGGAGCGCACCGCCGCCGGCACCATGCAGGAGATGCAGGCGCTGCTGCTGGAGCTGCGCCCGGTGGCGCTGAAGGGCACCGGGCTGCTGGCCGCGCTGGAGGAGCTGTGCGAGGCGTACCGGGACCGGCTCGGCGTGGCCGTCGACGCCGAGCTGGAGCCGGTGGCGCTGGCCCCCGCGGCCGAACCCCAGGTGCTGCGGATCGTGCAGGAGGCGCTGGCCAACGCGGTCAAGCACGCCCGGCCGGCGCGCATAGCGCTGCGGGTACACCGGGTCGGGGACCAGGTGTCGGTGACCGTGACCGACGACGGTGCCGGCTTCGACCCGCAGCGCGCGGCCGCCCGGCACGGCCTGGGCCTGGGGCTGATGCGCGAGCGCGTCGCCGAACTCGGCGGCGAATTCCAGCTGGAATCCATCCCGGGCCGCGGCACCGCGGTCCGCGTCCTGATCCCGGCCGCGCCATGATCAAGGTGCTCATCGTCGACGACCACAAGGTGGTACGCCAGGGCCTGCGCTTCCTGCTGGAGCAGGAGGAGGGTATCGAGGTGGTGGGCGAGTGCGCGGACGGCGCCGCCGCGCTGCGCGCGCTGCCGGCGCTGGAGCCGGGCGTGGTGCTGCTCGACCTGTTCATGCCCGGCGAGAACGGGATCGAGGTGCTCACCCAGATCAAGCGCGAGCGGCCCGGTACGGAGGTCCTCATGCTCACCTCCTCGACGGCGGACGAGCACCTGCTGGCGGCGGTACGGGCCGGCGCGCTCGCGTACCTGCCGAAGACGGCCGGGGTGGACCAGGTGGTCGCCTCGGTACGCGCCGCCGCCCGCGGCGAGAGCCTGCTCGAACCCCGGATCGCGGCCCGCCTCGTCCGCGAGGTACGCGAGGCCAGCCCGCGCCCGAAGCCGCTGCACCAGCTCTCCCCGCGCGAGGTGGAGGTGCTCGCGGTACTCGCCCGGGGCCGGTCCAACCGGGAGATCGCCAAGTCGCTGGCAATCAGCGAGGAGACGGTCAAGGCCCACGTGTCCAGCATCCTGGGCAAGCTGCGCCTCGCCGACCGCACCCAGGCGGCCATCTTCGGCCTGCAGCAGGGGCTCGTCGCGCTGGACGAGGCGCTGGACGACTGACCCGCCGCTCAGGTCCCGATGGCGCCGGTACGGATCACCGTGTTGGACAGGACGCCGACCTCGCCGATCTCGATCTGTACCGTGTCGCCGGCCGCGAGCGTGAACGGCGCCGGCGGTACCAGGCAGGTACCGGTGGACAGCACCACGCCGTCCGGGTGCACGTCCCCGCGCATCAGGTAGTCCACCAGCTCCCCGATCCGCCGGTGCAGCAGCGACGTGCTCGTCTCGCCCTGCCAGACCGTACCGCCGCCCCGCCCGATCGCCATGGCGATGCTGAGCTGGTACGGGTCCGGCACCTCCCACGCCGGCCGGATCCACGGGCCCAGCCCGCACGCCGCGAAGTAGGTCTTCGCCTGCGGCAGGTACAGCGGGTTCTCGCCTTCGATGCTGCGCGAGGACATGTCGTTGCAGACGCTGTACCCCACCACCTCGCCCGCGCTGTTCACCACCACGGCCAGCTCCGGCTCGGGTACGTTGACCGCCGAGTCAGCCCGGAACGCCAGCTCCCCGCCGGTACCGACGACCCGCCAGGCGGCGGACTTGAAGAACAGTTCGGGTCGGGGCGCGGAGTACACGAGTTCGTACACGCCCGCCGCGCGCTGGCTCTCCTGCACCCGGGCCTCGCGCGACTGCTGGTACGTCACGCCCGCGGCCCACACCTCGGTACGCCCGTCCACCGGCGCGAGCAGCTCCACCTCGCCGAGCGGTACCCCGCCCGTCGGCCGGGCGGCCAGCCGGGCCCGCAGGTCGGCCAGCGGGAGCGCCCAGAGCCGGGCGAGCGACGCGACGCCGTCCAGCTCGGTCACCCGGTCGCCGTCGCAGCGCCCGATCCGCGCCGCACCGCCGGCCATCCGGTACCTGATGAGGTTCACCCGCCGAATCTAACCCGGCAGGACCGCCCGACGGCGGGCGTAGCATGCCGTCAGGACGGCGGGAGGGTGCGATGGCGGTACTGGATGCCTTCGGGCTGTCGGGTCGGGTGGCCGTGGTGACGGGCGGCAACCGGGGGCTGGGACTGGCCTTCGCCCGCGCGCTCGGCGAGGCGGGTGCGCGGGTCGCGATCGTCGCCCGGGATACCGGCCAGTCGCAGTGGGCCCGGGACGAGCTTGCCGCCGGCGGCGTCACGGCCCACCTGGTCGAGGCGGACGTGACCCGGCGCGCCGAGGTCGACCGCGCCGCGGAAGACGTCGTCGCGGCGCTGGGCGCCGTGCACATCCTGGTCAACAACGCCGGCACCTGCGTGCACAACCCCGCCTTCGAGGTGACCGACGAGCAGTGGCGGGAGGTCATCGACACCAACCTGACCGGGGTGTGGCACTGCTGCCAGGCGTTCGGCCGGCGGATGACCGGCGGCGGCACGATCGTGAACATCGGCTCGATCTCCGGCCTCATCGTGAACCGGCCGCAGTGGCAGCCGGCGTACAACGCGTCCAAGGCCGCGGTGCACCAGCTCACCCGGTCGCTGGCGGCCGAGTGGGCGCCGCTGGGTATCCGGGTCAACGCGCTCGCGCCCGGGTACGTGAAGACCGGGATGGCGCCGGTGGACCGGCCCGAGTTCCGCCGGCACTGGATCGAGGACGTGCCGCAGCAGCGGTACGCCACGCCCGAGGAGATCGCCCCGAGCCTGCTCTACCTGGCGAGTGACGCCTCCGCGTTCATGACCGGATCGGTGCTCGTGATCGACGGCGGCTATACCGTGTTCTGACGGGACCGATGAGTTTTCGCGGCGTGGCCGGTCCTATGAGGGACAGCGTCGCGAGACACCCGTGAGGAGTACGGCATGCAGAAGATCACGACCTTCCTCTGGTTCACCGACCAGGCCGAGGAGGCCGCGCGGTTCTACACGTCCCTGTTCGCCGACTCCCGGGTGCTGAGCGTGCACCGCGCACCGGCGGGCGGGCCGCCCGAGCCGGGCTCGGTCATGACGGTCACCTTCGAGCTGGCCGGCCAGCGGTTCATCGCGCTCAACGGTGGTCCGGAGTTCTCGTTCACCGAGGCGATTTCGCTCTACGTCGACTGCGCGGACCAGGCGGAGGTCGACGAGCTGTGGGCGAAGCTGACCGCGGACGGCGGGCAGGCGGGGCCGTGCGGCTGGCTCAAGGACCGGTACGGCGTGTCCTGGCAGATCATCCCGACGAGGCTGACCGAGCTGCTGGCCAGTCCGGACCCGGTACGCGCCGAGCGCACCATGAAAGCCATGATGCAAATGTCCAAAATAGACATCCAGGCCCTCGAAGCCTGATCACACGGCCACGTCCAGTGCGTGGGGCTGGTCGGCGTCGGCGATTCCCGGTACCCACGGTGAGCCAGGGCGCGCCGTGTACGCCGACGATTGACCGCCCCAGTCCGGATCGACAGAGGTATGTTTACGCCGTGCCGAACAGCCGGATGGAGCCGGAGCCGAGATGGACCCAGGAGGAGATCCACCGGCGGAACCTGGGTACCCTGCTGCGCCTGGTGCACCTGGGCGGCGCGCTGTCCCGGCGTACCCTGGCCGAACGGATGTGCCTCAACCGCAGCACCATCATGGCGCTGACCGCGGAGCTGGCCGCCGCCGGCCTGGTACGGGAGGAGCTGCCCACCGACACCGGGCGGGTGGGCCGCCCGTCACTGGTGGTACGCCCGGCCGCGGACCGGGTCTACGTGCTCGCCTTCGACGTGGCGGTGGACCGGCTGGTCGCCGCGCGGGTGGCGCTGGGCGGGGCCGTCCTGGACCGGCGCGAGGCGGTACGGCCGCGGTGCGGGGTCGACCTGGACAGCGTGGCCGGCGTGCTGGCCCGGTTCGGGCGCCAGCTGTACCAGGCGGCACCGGCGGACGCGGTGTGCGCGGGGCTCGGTGCGTCGTACTGCGGCATGATCCGGCCCGACGACGGCGTGGTCCGGTTCGGGCCGGACCTCGGCTGGGTGGACCAGGACTTCGGCGCCGAACTCGGCCGGCGGCTGGGCCTGGGCCTGCCGGTACCGGTGGGCAACGAGGCGCACCTCGGCGCCCGGGCCGAGCACGAGCGCGGCGCCGGTATCGGCTTCCGGAACCTGGTGTACCTGCACGGCGACGTGGGCGTGGGTGGCGGCATCATCGTCGGTGACCGGCTGCTGGACGGGGACGGCGGCTACGGCTGCGAACTCGGGCACATGCTGGTCAACCCGTACGGCGGCCGGGCCTGCGGCTGCGGTTCGCGCGGCTGCCTGGAGGCGGAGGTGGGGGAGCGGGCGCTGCTGGACGCGGCGTACCGGCCCGGCCACCTGTTCGGCCGGGACGCGGTGCGCGAGGTGGTGGCGGCGGCCGGACGCGGCGAGC
>DATEJJ010000488.1:0-3441 GCA_035278125.1 Rugosimonospora sp. | reverse complement strand
CTCATGGCGCCGCGAGTTGAGCCTCGAAAGCACGACGGAGAAAGCCATGGCGAGGAAGGCGACGACCAAGAGCAGCGGGAAGAGCGACAAAAAGGCTCGCAAGGCGCGAACATCGGTCGCGCGGCCCAAGCCAGCCCGCTCGCGCAGCGAAGGTTCGCAGGAGAGCATGGGCGACGCCTTCGTGAAGCTTCTGCAGAGTCCGCTTGTCACCGACTCGACGGGTACCCGCACCTGCCCGCTCGCGGTCTGCACTGTGAGCTGGTACTCATCCACCCGGAGCAGGTGACCGAGGGTATCCGAGAAGACCGGACGATTGTCGCGTATGCCAACGATCCGCCGCACCACTACGCGGTACCCCACATCTTCCGGCCCCAGCACTGTCTCCACCCTCCCGGGCGAGATACTAGGCTCTGAACCGCACAGTTCCGGGGTGTGTGTGCCCGCCGGCACAGGCAGCCTGAGCTGAGGATCCTAATAGCGGAGGACGACCCGTGACCTACATCATCGCCGAGCCCTGCGTCGATGTGCTCGACAAGGCATGCATCGAGGAGTGCCCGGTCGACTGCATCTACGAGGGCAACCGGATGCTCTACATTCACCCCGATGAGTGCGTCGACTGCGGGGCGTGCGAGCCGGTGTGCCCGGTCGAGGCGATCTTCTACGAGGACGACGTGCCGTCCCAGTGGAAGGACTACGTCTCGGCCAACTACGAGTTCTTCGAGGACCTCGGTTCGCCGGGTGGTGCCTCCAAGATCGGCAAGATCGCGAAGGACGCCGCCGTGGTGGCGGCCGCTCCGCCGCGTGAGGTCGAGCACTGAGCGCTGCGGCGGTCGCGGGGGCCCGGCGGTCGGCTGGGCTGCCTGACTTTCCCTGGGACCTGCTGGAGCCGGCCAAGGCGAAGGCCGCGGCGCACCCGGGCGGGCTGGTGGACCTGTCCATCGGTACCCCGGTCGACCCGGTACCCGAGGTGGTCCGGCAGGCGCTCACGGCTGCCGCGAACGCACCCGGGTACCCGCTGACCGCCGGTACGCCCGCGCTGCGCGAGGCCATCGCGGCGTGGGTACGGCGGCGGTGCGGCGCGCCCGGCGGCTTCGGGGTGCTGCCCACCATCGGCTCCAAGGAGCTGGTGGCCTGGCTGCCCACGCTGCTCGGCATCGGCCCCGGCGACTCGGTGGTGATCCCGCGCGTCTGCTACCCGACGTACGAGGTCGGCGTGCGGCTCGCGGGTGCCGCGGTGATCCGCAGCGACTCGCTGACCGCGGTCGGCCCGGCGCCGGTGAAGCTGGTCTGGATCAACTCCCCGAGCAACCCGACCGGCCGGGTACTGCCCGCGGCGCACCTGCGCAAGGTGGTGGACTGGGCGCGCGAGCGCGGTGCGGTGGTGGCCAGCGACGAGTGCTACCTCCCGCTGGGCTGGGCGGAGACGCCGGTCTCGGCGCTGTCGGTCTGCGATGGCCGGTACGACGGCGTGCTGGCGGTGCACTCGCTGTCCAAGCGCTCCAACCTGGCCGGGTACCGGGCCGGGTTCCTGGCCGGCGACCCGGGCCTGGTGGCGGAGCTGCTCGCGGTACGCAGGCACGCGGGCATGATGCTGCCGGCGCCGGTACAGGCGGCGATGGTGGCGGCGCTCGCCGACGAGTCGCATGTGGACACCCAGCGCCAGCGGTACGCCCGCCGCCGGGACCTGTTGCGCGGGGCGCTGCTCGGCGCGGGCTTCACGATCGAGCACTCGGAGGCGGGCCTGTACCTGTGGGCCAGCCGGGCCGAGGACTGCTGGTCCACTGTGGACTGGCTGGCGGAGCGCGGCATCCTGGCCGCACCGGGCGCCTTCTACGGCCCGACCGGTGCCCAGCACGTCCGGGTCGCCCTGACCGCCACGGACGAGCGGGTCGAGGCGGCGGTGGCGCGGCTGTCCCGCGCGGGGTGACCGCGGCGGGTAGGGTACGGGCATGGCCGAGGGTCCGGTGGTGGCGGTACGGGGTGAGGTGTTCCGCGAGGTGGACCCCGAGATCGCGTCGTTCCAGGTGACCGTCTCGGCGCGGGACAAGGACCGGCAGGAGGCCCTGCGCCGGCTCGCGTCCCGCCTCGACGACGTGCGTACCGTGCTCGACGGGTACGCCGAGGCGATCGAGAAGCGGGAGACCTCCGGGATGTTCGTCCACCCGGAGACCAAGGGGTCGGGCGAGAGGGTCACCGCGTACAGCGGCAGCGTCGCGACCACCGTGACCGTGGCCGACTTCGCGGTGCTCGGCGAGCTGATGATCCGGCTGGCCGACCGGGACCAGGTCACGGTCGGCGGCCCGTGGTGGGGCCTGCGCCCGGGCAGCCCGGCGTACCGGGAGGCCCGGCGGGGCGCGATCACCGACGCGGTGACCCGCGCCCGCGAGTACGCCGAGGCGGTCGGCGCGCAGGTCACCGAGCTGCTGGAGATCGCCGACACCGGCATGTCCACGAACGTGGTGTACGCCCAGGACCGCTCTGTCACGATGCGGGCCATGGCCGCCGCCGTCGCGGAGCCGCCCGAACTGAACCTGGAGCCGCAGCGCCAGCAGATCCAGGGTCAGGTCGAGGCGCGCTTCCGGATCAGCACGCCGACGGCGCTGGCCCCCTGATCGTTGGCGTGCCCCCTAATCGTTGACATGTCGCCTAATCATTGACGTGCAGCGCGGCGTTGAGCGCCACGCCGCGCCCGTCGCGGGGACGCGCCTCCAGCGCACCCGTCACCGAGTTCCGCCAGAACAGCAGACCGTCCACACCGGACAGTTCGCTCGCCTTGACCAGCCGCCCGCCGGGCAGCGTCACCTTCGACCCGGCGGTGACGTAGCAGCCCGCCTCCACCACGCAGTCGTCGCCGAGCGAGATGCCGATACCGGCGTTGGCGCCGATGAGGCAGCGCTCGCCGACCCGGATGGTCTCCTTGCCGCCGCCGGAGAGGGTACCCATGATGGACGAGCCGCCGCCCACGTCCGAGCCGTCGCCGATCACCACGCCCGCGGACACCCGGCCTTCGATCATGGACGTTCCGAGGGTACCGGCGTTGAAGTTCACGAATCCCTCATGCATCACCGTGGTACCGGCGGCGAGGTGCGCGCCGAGCCGTACCCGGTCCGTGTCGGCGATACGCACCCCGGCGGGTACCACGTAGTCCGCCATCCGGGGGAACTTGTCCACGCCGTACACGGCGAGCCGCCCGCCCGCCGCGCGTACCGCCGCCTGCAGTTCGTCCACCCGGTCCGGCGGGCACGGGCCGGCCGAGGTCCACGCCACGTTGGCGAGCAGGCCGAAGATGCCGTCGAGGTTGGTCCGGTGCGGCGCGACCAGCCGGTGCGACAGCAGGTGCAGCCGCAGGTACGCGTCGGCCGGGTCGGCCGGCGGGTCCTCCAGCGAGGCGATCACCGTGGTGACCGGGGTCACCGCCAGGCCGGGCAGGGCTCCCGCGCC
>DATEJJ010000487.1:0-4265 GCA_035278125.1 Rugosimonospora sp. | reverse complement strand
TGGGCCGGTGATAGGGCATGAGGGGAGGGTGTTCAGGATCATGTTGTGACGCAAGACCTGGACACCCTCTTGACTGCACTGTACGTGAAGATCGACGACACGATCACCACCCCGCGTTGGCGCGGCCGCCCACCGCTGTTGACCGACTCGGAACTGGTCTGCCTGGCCATCGCGCAGGTCCTGCTCGGCGCCCGTTCGGAGGCGCACTGGTGGCGCTACGCCAACGTCCACCTGCGCGGCATGTTCCCGTACCTGCCCCAACGACCGGGGTACAACAAACGGCTGCGCACGGCCCTGCCGCTGATCAAGAAGACCATCCGGGTGCTGGCCCGCGACAGCGACTTCTGGTTCGACTGCCACTGGATCGTCGATTCCACCCCGATCCCGTGCGGGATGTCCCGCCCGACCGTGCAACGCTCAGACCTGGCCGGGTGGGCCGGCTACGGCTACTGCGCCTCGCATTCCCGGTTCTTCTGGGGGCTTCGGCTGTACCTGGTATGCACGCCGACCGGGATGCCGATCCTGTGGGCCCTGGCCAACCCGAAAATTGGCGAGCGGGAGGTCCTCGCCGCGATGCTGGAGGTCGAGGCTGGCGTGATCGCCGAGCATCCGGGCATTCTGTTGATCTCCGACAAGGGCTTCGCGTCCAAGCCATTCGAGCGGCACCTGGCCGGGCAGGGCATCACCCTGCTGCGCCCCTCGCGCAAGACGGAGAAAGCCCGCTACGGCGAGCCGATGCTCAAGAAGGTCCGGCAGTTGATCGAGTCGGTCAACGACACTCTCAAGGGCCAACTTGACCTGGAAGGACATGGCGGCCGGACCTTCGAAGGCGTGGCCGTACGCGTGGCCCAACGATTGCTGGCCATGGCCGCCGCGATCTGGCACAACAACAAGACCGGAGCATCCGTCACCCGATCGCTGATCGCCTACGACCACTGACCGAGTTCGGAACTACTCGTCTAGCGCTCCCGTACCGCGTCGAGCAGCAGCCCCAGCGCGTCGGCGACCGTACGCCGGCCGGCCGGAGTGAGCCCCGCCAGCAGCGCCGCCTCGGCCGCGAGCTGCCGGGGGAACATGGCGTCGACGACCTCCGCGCCGGGGTCGGTGAGCCGCACCAGCGCCGCGCGCCGGTCCGACGGATTCGCCTCCCGCACCAGGTACCCGCGCAGCTCCAGCCGGGCCAGGGTCTTGCTGATCGCGGCGCGAGAACAGTTGAGGCTGCGCGACAGCTGCCGGGCGATGACCGGCTCGTCCGCGTGCCGCAGGTGGATCAGCACGTCCAGCTCGGCCGGGGTGACCGCGGCGCCGTCGTAGAGCGGCTCCATGGCCAGGTCGAGCAGGCCCTGGAGCCGCTTCAGCGGTCCGATGATCTCCATGGGGGAGGTGTCCAGGTCGGGCCGGGCCCGCTGCCACCGCTCCCGGGTCGTCGCGGACACCCGAGCCACGCCGCCACCTTTGTCAACCGGTGAACTAATGCTTGACTAACGTGGCGAGTCTAGCGTGGCGCAACCCCGCGACGGGCGAAGCAGGCGCGGCCACGAGTCCGAAATCGTGGAGGAACGAACGGGGACGAAGTGCCTCTTTCGAAGACTTTGCCGGATTACGAACCCCTTAACCGGCGTCGGGTCCCCGAACCTCATCACACACGGCTCTCGTATTGCGGACGAAAGACAGTGCTCGCGAAGGAGGAGGATCATCCGTGCCTGACACCAGTGACAACACGCTGGCCAGCCGACGGACGCTACTTGCGGGAGCCGGTGCGGCGGGCCTGGCCGCCACGGGCATCGCGACCGGCCTGGCCGGCTGCGGTACCAGCAGCGGCTCGGGTAGCTCCGGCATGGGCGGCGGGACGGGCGGCACCGAGTCGGCGCCGCCGATGAACCCGCCCGCCAGCGAGGGCGACGCGGGTGCCGGGGGCGGTGCCGCCACCACCGGTATCAACCTGGGCGCCAAGAGCCACATCCCGGTCGGCGGCGGCAAGATATTCAAGACCGAGAAGGTGGTCGTCACCCAACCGACCTCCGGTCATTTCAAGGCGTTCACCGCGGTCTGCACGCACCAGGGCTGCGTCGTGAACAAGGTCACCGGCGGGCTGATCAAGTGCCCGTGCCACGGCAGCCAGTTCTCCGTGAAGGACGGCTCCGTGAAGGGTGGACCGGCGCCCGCGCCGCTGGCGGAGAAGACCGTGACCGTCAAGAACGGCAACATCATCGTCACCTGACGGGTCTGCACAGAACTTTCACAGGTCTGCCGTGGGGGCAGCACCGGGTGGGCGGCGTCCGCGGACCGCCCACCCGGTCGGTGTTACATCGCTGATTGTGTATCTTTTTCTTCGTCAGGAAACCTGATAGCGTGCGCCGATGCCACTCCTCGCCAATCCCCGGGTAGCCGCCGCGGTCGCGACGGCCATGCAGCGCCTCGGCGACGTCGCGACCGGGCCGGTCATCCGGCGCGGCCAGCAGCGCAGCGGGCTTTCCTTCCCCGAGTACCCCGCCCGCACCCGCGACCTGACCATCCCCACGTCGGTCGCCCCCGCCCGCACCGTGGTGTACGAACCCGCGCCGGACGGGCCGCGCCCGCCGGTGTACGTCAACTTCCACGGCGGCGGGTACGTCATGCGCGGCATCGAGCTGGACGACCCGCTGTGCCGGTACCTGGCCGCCGAGGCCGGTGCCGTGGTGGTCAACGTGGACTACGTCGTCGCACCGCGGTACCCGTTCCCGGCGCCGACCCGGCAGGCGTACGAGGTGGTCCAGTGGGTCGCCGCGCACGGCGCGGAGCAGGGCTGGGCCGGCGACCGGCTGATCGTGGGCGGGCAGAGCGCGGGCGGCGGGCTCGCCGCGGCCGTGGCCCGGCAGGCGCTGGATCGTGGCGGACCCGCGATCGCCCTGCAGGTGCTGCACTACCCACCGCTCGACCTGGCCACACCGGCCCGCACCAAGCGGTCCACAATAGACAAACCGATGCTACGGCCGTGGATGGCCGACGTGTTCGACAACGCCTACGTGCCGGACCCGGCGGTACGCGCCGACCCGCTCGTCTCCCCCGCCAACCCCGCCGACACGGCCGACCTCACCGGCATCGCCCCGGCGCTGGTCATCACGCCCGAGTACGACCTGCTGCGCGCCGAGGGCGAGCGGTACGCCCAGCGCCTCGGCAAGGCCGGCGCGCTGCTGGAGCACCGGCTGGTACCGGGCGCCGACCACGCGTACGACATGCGGAACGCCGCGCTGGCCCGCGACGTGTACGGGCTGATCGCCGACCGGGTCCGCGAGGTCGGCACCGCCTGACGGCAGCACCGCCTGAGCTGATCTGCCGGCACTTATGCTGGCTGGTCGGAGGGGCAGATGCGGATCCTGGTGGTGGACGACGACGCGGCGGTACGCGACTCGCTCGCGCGTACGCTGCGCTTCGAGGGGTACCAGGTGGACACCGCCTGCGACGGGCAGCAGGCGCTGGACGCGGTACGCGCCCAGGAGCCGGACGCGATGATCCTGGACGTGAGCATGCCCGGGATGGACGGGCTGCACGCCTGCCGCCTCCTGCGCGCGGACGCGGTACTGCTGCCGGTGCTCATGCTCACCGCCCGGGACAGCATCGGCGACCGGGTGGCCGGGCTGGACGCGGGCGCCGACGACTACCTGGTCAAGCCGTTCGCGCTGCAGGAGCTGAAGGCCCGGCTGCGCGCGCTGCTGCGCCGGTCGCTGCTGACCGCGCCGCCCGACCCGGCACCCTCGCCGGAGCCGGCGGCGGACCGGGACTGGCTCAGCTTCGCCGACCTGCGGCTGGACCCGGGTACCCGCGAGGTGTGGCGCGGCGAGCGCCTGCTGCGCCTGACCCGCACCGAGTTCTCGCTGCTCGAAGTGTTCCTCCGCCACCCGCGCCAGGTGCTCTCCCGGGCGGCACTGTTCGAGCACGTGTGGGGGTACGACTTCGGCGAGATGTCCAACAGCATCCACGTCTACCTCGGGTACCTCCGCCGCAAGCTGGAGGCCGGCGGCGAACCCCGGCTCCTGCACACCATGCGCGGCGTCGGCTTCGTCCTGCGCGAGGAGCCGCTGTGACTCCCTTCGTACTCCGGTGGTGGCGGCGGCGGACGTTGCACGCGCGGCTGGCTCTGCTGGTGGCGGGCGCGGTGGCCGTCGCCGTGGTGGCCAGCGCGGCGCTGGCCTGGGCGGCCGTCGCCGGGATCCTGCGCCACCAGGTGCAGGCGGAGCTGAACGCGGACGCCCGGGCCATCGCGGCCCAGCCGGACCAGTGGCGTA
>DATEJJ010000486.1:0-5394 GCA_035278125.1 Rugosimonospora sp. | reverse complement strand
AAGCCGTGGCGCGCCGGCACCGCTGAGCGGGCGCTGGCCGGCATGCCCGCCACCGCGGCCAGTTTCGCCGTGGCCGCCGAGGCCGAGCTGGCCCAGGCGCGGCCGCTGGCGGGCAACGCCTTCAAGGTGCCGCTGGCCCGCGACACCATCGTCAGCACGCTGCTGGACCTGACCCGGTGAGCGTCATCCCGCGGGCGGTGGGTACGCCACTGGTCCGGCTGGACGGGCCGGACAAGGTCCGGGGCGGCGCCACGTACGCGTACGAGTGGCTGCTCGACCGCCCGGCCTACCTGTACCCGGTGCAGTCCACCATCGCCGCCGGCCGGGTCCTCGGCGTGGACGCCTTCGCCGCCGCCGCGCAGCCGGGCGTGGTGGCCGTGCTCACCCACGACAACGCGCCGCCGCTGGCCGTCGCCACCGACCCGGAGCTGGCGGTGCTGCACACCAACGAGATCGGGTACCGGGGCCAGATCGTCGCCGCCGTCATCGCGGACACGCTGGAAGCCGCCCGGGACGCGGCCCGCCTGGTCGAAGTGTCCTATGAGGACGATGGGCACGACACGCGGTTCAGCGCCGACCGCGCGGACCTGGCCAAGCCGGTGGGCGCGGCGTTCTTCGGCGAGGGTGCCGGCGAACTCCAGGCGGGTGCGCCGGCCGACACCGCCACCGGTGACGTGGACACCGCGCTCGCCGCGGCCGAGGTGACCCTCGATACCACATACACCACGACAGCGAACTACCACAACCCGATGGAGCCGCACACGGCGGCGGCGGTGTGGGACCGGGGCGGGCTCACCGTGTACCTGTCCACCCAGGGCGCGAGCCACAGCCGCGACCTGATCGCCCGCGTGGTCGGGCTGGACCCGCGGCACGTCCGGGTCATCGCGCCGCACGTCGGCGGCGCCTTCGGGGCCAAGGTGCGCCCGCACGGGTACGCCGTGCTCGCCGCGCTGGCCTCCCGCGCGCTGGACGGGCGCCCGGTGAAGTTCGCGCTCACCCGGCAGCAGATGTTCTCCCTCGTCGGCTACCGGCCACCCACCATCCAGCGGATCCGGCTCGGCGCCGACCGCACCGGGCGGCTGACCGCGATCGCGCACGACGTGGTCGAGCAGAGCGCGAAGGTGAAGCAGTACGCCGAGCAGACCGCGGCCTGCACCCGGATGATGTACGCCGCACCCGCCCGCCGTACCACGCACCGGCTGGCCCCGCTGGACGTGCCGGTACCCACCATCATGCGGGCGCCCGGCGAGGCGCAGGGCATGTTCGCGCTGGAGTCCGCGATGGACGAGATGGCGCTCGAATGCGGGCTGGACCCGGTGGAGTTCCGCCTCCGCAACGAGCCCGACCGGGACCCCGGGTCCGGCCAGCCGTTCTCCAGCCGGGGTCTGGTGGCCTGCCTGCGCGAGGGCGCCCACCGGTTCGGCTGGGCCGGTCGCGACCCGGTACCGCGGGCGCACCACCGGCAGGGCTGGCTGGCCGGTACCGGTGTCGCGGCCGCCACCTACCCGTCACCCCGGCTGCCCGGCACCACGGTCACCATCCGGCGCCTGCCCGGCGGGCGGTACGCCGTGCTGCTGGCCGCCGCCGACCTGGGCACCGGTACCTGGACCGCGCTCACCCAGATCGCGGCCGACGCACTGGGTACCACAGTGGACGGTGTGGACCTGCGGATCGGGGACAGCGCGCTGCCGGACGCCTCGGTCGCCGGCGGCTCGTCCGGCATCACCAGTTGGGGAGCGTCCATAGTGGAGGCGGCCCGGGTGCTGCGCGGGCGGGCGTACCCGGAGGCCACTGTGGACATGCCGGAGAACCCGGCGGCGGAGCGGTACGCGATGCACACCTTCGGCGCGCAGTTCGCCGAGGTGTACGTGCGGGAGGACAGCGGCGAGGTACGGGTACGCCGGCTGCTCGGCGTGTTCGACGCGGGGCGGATCGTCAACCCGAGGACGGCGCGCTCGCAACTGGTCGGCGGGATGGCGCAGGGCATCTCGATGGCCCTGCACGAGCACGCGGTACGCGACCCGCGCTTCGGGCACGTGGTCAACCACGACCTGGCCGGGTACCACATCGCGAGCAACGCCGACGTGGGCGCGGTCGAGGCGTACTGCCTGGACGCGTGCGACCCGTACACCAATCCGCTGGGTACCAAGGGGGTCGGCGAGGTCGGTGTGGTGGGTACCGCCGCCGCCATCGCGAACGCGGCGTACCACGCCACCGGGGTACGGGTGCGGGACCTGCCGATCACGCTGGACAAGCTCCGGTAGGTCGAGGTCCCGCCCTGGCCGGGCGGGACCTCGCGGGTGCGGCTCAGGCTCCGGTGTAGTCCAGAGCGTCGGAGGTGGCCGCGGTGTACTGCGTCAGGTCGGTCGGGCTGAACTGCGCGGTGAAGCTGTGCGTGGTGCCCGGGTCGATGGTGACCGTCGTGCTGGCGATCCCGGTGGACGGGTCGTAGCTGCCGGTACCGAGGGCGGTGGAGCCGTCGAGGAAGGTGACGGTTCCCGCGTACGGGCCGGTCGAGCCGCTGGCCGTCACGGTCGCGGTGAGCGTGACGGTGGTACCGCCGTCGACCGTACCCGCAGCCGGGTCACCGGTCAGCGTGACGGTGGTCGCCGCGGGCACCGGGTACACCACGGTCCAGGTGCCGGCGGTGGTGTCCACCTGCACGTCGGTCCGGTAGTAGCCGGCGCCCTGGCTCTGCCCCGGGCCCGAGGTGTACAGCCGCAACTCGTACAGGTCCTGGTACCCGGCGGTGGTGGAGGTGTTGGGGAACTCGCCGAGGTAGTCGTTGAACGAGAAGTCGGTCGCGCCGCCGGTGGCCACGGGGTTCGGGGTACCGGCGATGACCGCCGGGGTGCCGGCCGCGGTGACCGGGTAGTTGGTGGACGCGGTGAGCGTGTCGCCGCTCCACAGCGCCGGGTTCACGCCCTCCTGCGGGGTGAACGCCTTCAGCTGCGCCTTGGTGTCGCCGGTGCGCCCGGCGCCGGAGGCGACCGCGTACACCGCGACCGGGTTGCTGCTCAGGCTGCCCGAGGTCACCACGGCACCGCTGGCGTCGTAGAAGGTGATGCTGCCGAGGGCCGCCGCGTCCGGCTCCCAGGTGGGGGTCGTGGCCGCGTCCGCGGCACCGCCGCCCAGCAGGACTCCGCCCGCGACAACCAGGGCGGCCGCCCCGGCCAGCACCGGCCTGATGCCAATCCTCACGTGTCGATCCTTTCCCGCGTTTGCGTGGGTTTGCGCACGGAACCTCGCAGCCGCCGGCCACGCCGGTGCGGAGAATCCGTGAACGACAAATGAAAGATGCTCTTGAATATGGACATACGGCGGTGGACCGGGGGTGCGGCCTGGGGTAACCTCCCGCTCGGAGAGCGCTCTCTCACGTCCAGGAAGGCACATCCATGCCACTCCCCCGCTGGTTACTCGCCGTAGCGGTGGCGGTCGCCGCCGCGACCGCCGCCACACCGGCCTACCCCGCCCCGGCCGCCGGCTCCCCGGTCGCCGGCCGGCCCGACTTCGGGCCGAATGTGAAGATCTTCGACCCCTCGATGCCGGTCAGCCAGATCCAGGCGACCGTGGACGCCGTCGCCAGCCAGCAGGTCGACAACGAGATGGGTACCCAGCGGTACGCGCTGCTGTTCAAGCCCGGCACGTACGGCACCGCGGCGCACCCGCTGGTCTTCCAGGTGGGCTACTACACGGAGGTGGCCGGGCTGGGCCTGTCCCCCACCGACGTCACCATCAACGGGCACGTCGACGTCTACAACCGCTGCCTCACCCCCACCAACTGCATCGCGCTGGTCAACTTCTGGCGGTCCCTGTCCAACCTGACCATCAACGTCACCGGGCTGGACGGCTGCCGCGCCTCCGGTGACTTCTGGGCCGTCTCCCAGGCCGCGCCGCTGCGCCGGGTGGACATCACCGGCGGCACCCTCACCTTCATGGACTACTGCACCGCCGGGCCGCAGTACGCCAGCGGCGGGTTCCTGGCCGACTCGGTCACCGGCAATATCGTCAACGGCTCGCAGCAGCAGTTCCTGGTCCGGGACAGCAGCATCGGCACCTGGTCCAACGGCGTGTGGAACCAGGTCTTCGCAGGGGTACGCGGCGCGCCCGCCCAGGCGTTCCCGAACCCGCCGTACACCACCCTCGCCACCACCCCGGTCAGCCGGGAACGGCCGTTCCTGTACGTCGACGGCGCCGGCCGGTACCGCGTCTTCGTACCCGCCACCCGCACCAACTCCAGCGGACCCACCTGGCAGGGCGGGCCGGCCCCGGGCCGCTCGCTCCCGCTGTCCGACTTCTTCGTGGCGAAGCCCTCCGATCCGGTGGCCCGCATCAACAGCGAACTGGCCCGCGGCCGCAGCCTGATCCTCACCCCCGGCGTGTACGACGTCGACCGGTCCATTGTGGTCAGTCGGCCCGGCACCATCGTGCTGGGTCAGGGCATCGCCACCCTGACCGCGGTACGCGGCGCGGTGCCGCTGCGCGTGGCCGACGTGGGCGGCGTGGACATCGCCGGCATCATGGTGGACGCGGGCCCGGTCAACTCGCCGATGCTGATGCAGATCGGCACCGCGTTCCACGGGTACGGGCGGGGACCGGCCGAGCCGACGGTGTTGCATGACGTGTTCTTCCGCGTCGGTGGACCGCACGTGGGCAAGGCCACGGTGAGCCTGGAAGTCAACAGCGACAATACGATCCTGGACGACATCTGGGCCTGGCGGGCCGACCACGGTGTCGCCGGCTCGGTCGGCTGGGACGTCAACACCGGCGACACCGGGCTCGTCGTCACCGGGGACAACGTCACCGCGACCGGCCTGTTCGTGGAGCACTACCAGAAGTACAACGTGATCTGGACCGGCGAGCGCGGCCGCACCGTCTTCTTCCAGAACGAGCTGCCCTACGACGCGCCCGACCAGGCCGCCTGGCAGCACGGCGGCACGCCCGGGTGGGCGGCGTACAAGGTGGCCGGCTGGGTGCGCACGCACGAGGTGTGGGGTGCGGGCAGCTACATCTTCACGAACGTGGATCCGACGCTGCACGCGGCGCGCGGGTTCGAGGTACCGGTCACGCCGGGCGTGAGGCTGCACGACCTGCTGACCGTCAACCTCAGCGCCGGCACCCTCGACCACGTCGTCAACGACACCGGGGCGCCGGTCACCACCGCCGCCGTCGGGGTACCGAGCTACGTGGTCAGCTTCCCGTAGCGGCGCCGCCGTGGCATAGGGTCGAGCCATGGTGGACAGGGACGCGCTCGGTCGGGTCGGGTTGTGGGACCGCGGTCTGTGGACCGGCGACCCGGCCCGGGAGGGCGCGGTAGGCGAGGCGGCGGCGCTGCTGGAGTCGCTCGGGTTCGGCGCGGTGTGGCTCGGCGGCAGCCCACCGCCGGCGGCCGCC
>DATEJJ010000485.1:0-13814 GCA_035278125.1 Rugosimonospora sp. | reverse complement strand
CTGCTCGGCCAGCAGCTGCCGCGCCCGCGCCCACCGCTGCGGCCCGTCCTCGCCGGTGTAGGTCAGGCAGGCCAGGCGGCAGAACTCCGCGGCCGGGTCGGTGGCCGGTCCCGCGCCGACCTCACCGTCCCAGCCATGCTCGACCACCAGGTCGAGGTACCGGCGCAGCCGCACCCAACTGGCGAAGCCGTACTCCCGCGCCACCACGAGCTGCGCGGCGCTGAGCCGGAACGCGCCAGGCTCGTCGGGTACGCCGTCGGGATGCTGCGCCGCCACCCGGGCCGCCGCGGTCGGGTCGCCGGCGCGGACGGCGCGCTGCAAGGCGCGGGCGGTACGGCGGAAGCCGTCCAGGTGGGGGCGGTCGGGCAGGGATACGGTCGGCACGGCGACCTCCTCTCGTCTGCCTGCTGTCCGCGTCGTCAGGCCGAAAGGAGGTGAGGCCGTACGGGTGCTGCGTCCAGGTGGGCTACGCCCATTCCCGCGGACCGGTGGCTCCCTGGCAGCCGCCATCACTGTAGCCCACCGGCCGGGCGGGACCCTAGGGTGTGTGGCGGCCATGATGATCAGACGAAGGGCGCCGGGTGTCCGCGGGTCTGCTGCTCAAATTGCTGGCCGTCTTCGCCGTCATCGGGGTCGGCTGGCTGTCCGGCCGGCTGCGGGTGCTCGGCCCGGGTGCCGCCACCACCCTGGGCGCGGCCGCGTTCGGTGTGTTCACGCCGGCCCTGCTGTTCCGCACCACGGCCCACGTCGACCTGGCCAAGCTGCCCTGGGCGACCATCGTGGCCTACTACGGCCCGACCGTGGTGCTGATGTTCGCCGCGTACGCCTGGCAGCGGCTGCGCCACCCGCCACGCCCCGAGGTACCGGCAGTCCGCGCGCTGTCGCTGAGCTTCAGCAACACGGTGCAGCTCGGCATCCCGGTGGCCACCGCGTTGTTCGGCCCGGCCGGGCTGACCCTGCACCTGGCCCTGGCGAGCCTGCAGGCGCTGGTCCTGCTGACCACCGGCACGATGCTCGCCGAGGTCGGCCGGTCAACCGGTCGGTGGGTGGGTGCCGCGCTGGTCACCCTGCGGCGCGCGTTCATCCACCCGGTGGTCCTGCCGATCCTGCTCGGCCTGGCGTTCAACGCGAGCGGCCTGCCCATCCCCGGCCCGGTCGACGACGTGCTCGTCACGCTCGGCCAGGCGGTGGTGCCGGTCAGCCTGGTCACCATCGGGCTGACGCTGGCGCAGTACGGCGTCGCGGGTACCGCCGGGCGGGCGGTGACCACGGCCCTGGGCAAGCTCGTGGTGCAGCCCGCGGCGGTGTTCCCGGTGGCGTACTGGCTGCTCGGGCTGCGCGGGCTGCCGTTGACCGTCGCCGTCATGTGCGCCGCGCTCCCGATCGGCGCCAACGTGCTGCTGTTCGCGCAGCGGTACGAGGTGCTCGAAGCGGAGGTCACCGGCGCGATCGTGACGTCCACGGTGGCGTACCTCGTCACCGGTACCCTCTGGCTGCTCCTGCTCACGCATCTGGCTGCGTGAGGCTCCCGAGTTTCCGGCGTTGACAACCCGGGAGCGCGTCTGCTGTTATCTTTTACTATGAAGATAGAAAAGGATGCCGGGGAGCCGCCGATCGTGTTCCGGCTCGACCCGTCTTCTGGCGTGCCGACCTACCTGCAACTGGTCCAGCAGGTGGAGCACGCGCTCCGGCTCGGGTACCTCAAGCCGGGCGACCAGTTGCCCCGGATCCGGGATGTGGTGGCCGCCCTGGCCATCAACCCGAACACCGTCTTCAAGGCGTACCGCGACCTGGAGGCGAAGGGTCTCGCCGCCGGCCGGCCGGGGCAGGGCACCTTCATCCAGGCCACGCTCGGCCAGGTCGCGCTGCCGGAGCTGACCGGGCTGCGCCGCACCCTGCTCGGCTGGTTGGCCTCGGCCGACGAGGCGGGGCTGGACGAGGACGGCATCGCGGCGCTGTTCACCAGCGTGCTGCGGGATTTCCGGGAGCGCCCGGCCGGGACGGGCCGCCACCGGCGCGCGGCCGGCGGTGAGCGGGAGGGTGTGGCATGAACGTCATCGAGGCCCGGAGCCTGGGTAAGAGCTACGGCCGCACCTGGGCGCTGCGCGACTGCACGCTCGCGATACCCGCCGGACACGTCGCCGCGCTGGTCGGCCCGAACGGCGCCGGCAAGACCACGCTGCTGAACCTCTCCGTCGGGCTGGCGGTACCCACCGCGGGTACCATCGCCGTGCTCGGTGGCCGGCCGGCCGGGTCGCCGGCCGCGCTGGACGGCATCGCCTTCGTGGCCCAGGACACGCCCGTGTACCGGAACCTCTCCCCCGCGCACATGCTGCGCCTGACCCGGAACCTGAACCGGCGCTTCGACCAGCCGTACGCCGAGGCCCGGCTGAGCGAACTGGGCATCCCGTTGGGGCGCAAGGCCGGCCGGCTGTCCGGCGGGCAGCGGGCGCAGCTCGCGCTGACCCTGGCGCTGGCGAGGCGCCCGCAGCTGCTGGTGCTGGACGAGCCGATGGCGATGCTCGACCCGTTGGCGCGGCACGACTTCATGGCGACGGTGATGACCGCGATCGCCGACGAGGGCGTATCGGTGGTGCTCTCCTCGCACGTGCTGGCCGAACTGGAACGGGTGGCGGACTACCTCGTACTCGTGTCGCGCGGGCGGGTACAGCTGGCCGGCACGGTGGAGGACCTGCTGGCGCGCCACCGCGTACTCACCGGCCCGGCCGCCGAGGCCGACCGGTACGCGCAGCGGCTGACCCTGGTACACGCCCGGCGCAGCCAGGCGCAGGCGCACCTGCTGGTCCGCGCGAACGCGGCGACCGATCCGGTGCCGGCGGGCTGGGAGGCGCACCCGGTCGGCCTGGAGGAGCTCACCCTCGCGTACCTGCGCGAGCCCGACGCCGCCGCGCTACCCGGCCCGGCGCGTACCGGAACCACCATGGAGGTGACGAAGTGACCGCGCTCGCGCTGCGACCGCTGCCGTGGCGGCGGATGGGGTGGATCACCTGGCGGCAGCACCGGCTCGCGCTCGCGGGTGCCGGCGCGCTGCTCGCCGCGGCGGCCGGCTGGGTGCTGAGCACCGGGCTGCGGATGCATCACGCATACGCCTCCGTGGTCGCGTGCCGCCCGCTGGGTTCGGACGTCTGCCAGCGCGTAGCCAACGACTTCGCCAACACGTACGCGGGCATGGCATCAGCCACCACCGGCCTGCTCCTGGTGGTACCCGCGCTGATCGGCGCGTTCACCGGGGCACCGGTGCTGGCGCGCGAGTTCGAGACCGGCACCTTCCGTTACTCCTTCACTCAAGGCATCGGGCGAACCCGGTGGACGGTCGCGAAGCTGGTGCCGCTCGCCGTCGCGGTCACCGCCGGGGCCGCCGCGTTCAGCGTGCTGTTCTCCTGGGCGTACCAGCCGATCATCGGGAAGCAGTACGGCTTCAGCCCGTTGCAGCCCTTGATGTTCAGCGCGCGCGGGGTCGCGTTCGCCGGCTGGACGCTGGCCACGTTCGCGATCGGCGCGCTGGCCGGCGCCCTCATCCGCCGGGTCGTCCCGGCACTGTTCGCCACCCTCGCCGTGTGGGCGGCCCTCGCCTTCGGCACCGGCCTGTACCTGCGCGACCACTACGAGGCGCCGAAGGTCAGCACCGACCCGAACATCGGCAACCCGCACTGGTTGCTGAGCCAGGAATGGCTGCGGAACGGTAAGCCGGCGAGCCTCCCCATGCTCGACGGAGTCCTGCACCAGATCGATGTCCGCGCGGTGACCCCTGAGGTGTTCCAGCCCGGACCCGGCACCCCGGAGAACATCGACCCCGTGCAGTACCTCGCCCAGCACGGCTTCACGCAGTTGACGACCTACCAGCCCGCCGGCCGGTTCTGGCTCTTCCAGTCGATCGAGGGGGGCTGGCTGTTCGCTCTCGCGGTGCTCCTCATCGCCACCACCCTCTGGCTGGTACGCCGCCGCACGAGCTGACGTCAGTTGGCCGAATACCCGGCGCCACGCGCCACGGCTGGCATACGCTCATCGCCGCTGGCGGCCACGCCGAGGAGGTGCCTACCGTGCCGGTCACACGCGCCATCCGGATGGGTGGGATGTGCGGCATCGCGGTCGTGCTGGCCACGCTCGCGCCGGTGACCCCGGCGGCCGCGGTCAAGCCGGTCGCGAGCGTCAGCGTGCGGCCGGGCGCCGGCCCGGGCGGTACCGCGGTAACCGTGTCGGGTGGCGGCTTCGCGAAGACCGAGACCGTTGACGTGTTCTTCGACGCGACCCGGCTCGCCACGACCGCCACGGCGCGTCGCGCGTTCGCCGTCGCGGTGACCGTACCCGCCGGTGCCGCCGCGGGTACCCACACGTTCACGGCCGTGGGGCGCAGGTCGCGGCGGTCGGCCGGTACGACCTTCACGGTGACGGGGACCTGGGCCCAGTTCCACCACGGTCCGGCGCATGACGGGTTCGACCCGGACGAGCACGTACTCGGCCCGGGCAACGTCGGGCGGCTCACCGCCGGGTACGCCGTACCGCTCGGCAGCGGGCTCAGCTCGTCGCCCGCGGTCACCGGCGGTGTGGTGTATGTCGGTTCGGAGGACGGCCACGTGTACGCCGTGGACGCGGCCACCGGTACGGTCCGCTGGCGTGCCGCCACCGGTGGGCCGATAGGCTCGTCTCCCGCGGTGGTCGCCGGCACCGTCTACATCGGCTCGTACGACTCGAAGGTGTACGCCTTCGACGCCGCGAGCGGGGCTCTCCGCTGGGCCACCGCCACCGGCGGCATCGTGCACTCGTCCCCCACCGTGGTCGACGGGGTGGTGTATGTCGGCTCCCACGACCAGAAGGTGTACGCGCTCGACGCGACCACCGGCGCCGTGCGGTGGGCCACCGCCACCGGCGGGCTCATCCACGACGTGTCCCCGGCCCTCGTGGCCGGTACCGTGTACGCCGGCAGCGACGACGGCCGGCTCTACGCGCTGGACGCCGCCACCGGCGCGGTGCGGTGGAGTTCGTCGACGGGCGGCCCCATCGACCGGTCCTCCCCGGCGGTGGTCGACGGAGTGGTCTATGTCGGCTCCCGCGACGGGAACCTCTACGCGTTCGACGCGGCGACCGGAGCCGTCCGCTGGACCGCCGCCACCGGCGCACTCATCGACTGTTCGCCCGCCGTGGCGAACGGAACGGTCTACATTGGATCGTACAACGGCAATGTCTACGCCTTCGACGCGACCACCGGCGCGGTGCGCTGGAGCGCCGCCACCGGCGACATCGTCATCTCGCCGCCGGCCGTGGCCAACGGCGTGGTCTATGTCGGGTTGGTGGCCCCGCACCGGCTCAACGCCTACGACGCGGCGACCGGCGCCCTGCTGTGGAGCGGCAGCACGAGCGGTTACGTCTATTCGGGACCGGCGGTCGTGGACGGCACGGTCTATGTCGGCGACGAGAGCGGCACCCTCTACGCCTTCCGCCTCGGCTGAAACGCCACACCTCACGACGATTCGCGGCTGATCGACTACTCAAAGTGGTAGATTACGGACGTGGGTGGTTCTGAACGCACGGCTCAGGCGTGGTCGGACCGCTGCGCGTTCGTGGACCGGCTCAACACCTGGGTCCTGGTCGAGCTGCCCCGCCTGAACCAGGCCATCCTGGACCGGCGCCGGCCGGCCCGCGACCTCGGCACCCAGCTGCGGCGCGCGGTACTGCCGCACCTGCCGGCACCCGAGTACCTCCCGCCACACCGGGCCCGGCAACTGGTGGTGCTGCTGGGACTGGTGGGTGCCTCGGTGGCCCGGCACTACCAGGAGCGGGACCGGGCGCACCGGGCGACGCCGGAGCGCGCGTTCGCCGGGTGCCCGGTGGGCATCCGCCGGGTACCCTTCCGGGACTACTTCGCCCGGCTCGCCGCGCACAGCGGCACCGGCCACTGCTCCCGGGACAGCTACGCGTCACTGACCCGGTGGAACGTACCCACCACCGAGGTCTGGTGGGCGGGCCGCCGCGTCGCGGTACTGGAGGGCGTGTTCGACGACGGGCGGGTACGCACCTACACCGGTACCGCCGACGAACGCCGGTTCTTCGAACTCATCAAGCTGTCCGAGACCCTCGAACGGGCGGCCAACGAGATGCTCCTCCCGCTGTCTGACCGCACAGTCAGCCTGGACGGCGCGGAGGCGCTGCTGCGCGTCGGCCGGGCGATCCTCCTGCTGGGCGCGCTGCGCCGGCTGAACGCCGAATTCGCCGCGTTACGCCCGGATGACGGCCTGCGGGTCGAATACTTCATGGACGTGTTCCGCCAGTACGCCGTGCACTGGACCCGCGGCGACATCCCGCCCAGCGGCGCGCTCGACCCCGAGGCGATCGCCCGGGACCTGCTGCTGGGTGTCGGGAATCCGGAGTACGAGGCACACACGCGGACGATCTGGCCGGCACTGCTCGATCCCGAGCGGGCCCTGCTGCACCGCCTCGCGCGGATTCCGTCCCTGCCCGAGCTGGCGCTGCGCGCGGCCGGGCTGGACCGCGGTACGCTCGCCGCGCTGCCCGGGGCGCGGCTGCGCGAGGTCACCCGCGAACACCCCGTACTGGCCGCTCTGTACCTGCTGGCGACCGCGCATGCCCGGATGTCCGGCGTACACCTGAAGATCGCCAAGAAGTACCTCTTCGTACCGCAGCGCCGCCGGGACAGCGCCGGTCTGGGCGACCCGGCCGTGGTGTCCAACCGCGCCGGTACCACCGGGATGGACGAGCGGTACCTGGACGAGCTGACCCGCAGCCGGCACCGCCACGCGCTGGCGCCGCTGCGGGTACTCGGCGGCGACGAGCTGGAGGCGGTGGCGCGGCTGGACCGGGCGCGGGCCGAGGCGCCGGAGGAGCTGACCGACCTGATCCGGTACGCCGGTCCGGGCAGTGAGGAGCTGCCGCCGGCGGCGGCCCTGGTGCGGCCGGACCTCCTGGACCGCACACCGGTGCTGGCACAACGGGAGGCACGGGGGTAGCCGATGGGGACGAAGGCGGTCGGAGAATCCGGGGCCACGGTCGCGCAGCCGGACCACGACTCGCGGGTGGGTCCGGACCAACTGCTCGCGCTCATCGACAACACGTCCGCCGTCATCTACATGCGCGACCTGGACGGCCGGTACATGCTGGTGAACCGCGAATACGAGCGATTGTTCAACGTACGCCGGGAGAACATCGTCGGGCTGACCGACCACGACCTGTTCCCGGCCGAGATCGCGGACGACTTCCGCGCCAACGACCTGCGTGCCGCCGCCAGCGGTGCACCGGTGCAGATGGAGGAGATCGCGCCCGGCGACGACGGCCCGCACACATACGTCACGGTCAAGTTCCCGTTGCTCGACGGCGAGGGTCGCGCGTACGCGGTGGCCGGCATCTCCACCGACATCACCGGCCGCAAGCGCGCCGAGGAGCAGGTGCACCGGCTCAACTCCGAACTGGAGCAGCGGGTCCTGGAACGCACCGCCGAGCTGGAGGCGTCCACAAGGGAGCTTGACGCGTTCGCGTACTCGGTCTCGCACGACCTGCGCGCGCCGCTGCGCTCGCTGGGCGGCTTCGCCGAGATCCTGCTGGAGGACTACGCCGACCGGCTGGACGAGGAGGCACACCTCTACCTGCGCCGGATTCTCGCCAACACCGCCCGGATGTCGCAGCTCATCGATGACCTTTTGCGCCTGTCCCGGGCCACCCGTACCGAGTTGCACCGGGAACGGGTCGACGTGGGCCTGCTCGCGTCCAGCGTCATCGAGGAACTGCGCGAGGCCGAGCCCGACCGGCGGGTGGACGTCTCCGTCGCGGACAACCTCGTCGGGATGGGCGACGCGCACCTCATCCGGCTGGCCCTGGACAACCTGCTCGCGAACGCGTGGAAGTTCACCGGCGCCCGGGACGGCGCCAGGATCGAGGTGGGGTCCACGCGGTGCGACGGCGAGCAGGTGTTCTTCGTGCGCGACAACGGCGCCGGGTTCGACATGCGCTACGCGGAGAAGCTGTTCAGCCCGTTCCAGCGGCTGCACGCCACCGCCGAGTTCGAGGGCAGCGGCATCGGCCTGGCCATCGTGTACCGGATCCTGCGCCGCCACGGCGGCCGGATCTGGGCCGAGGGTGTACCCGACGAAGGTGCCACGTTCTACTTCACCCTCAACACCGACGCCGCCCACAACGGCCAAGCCGATCGCGAGCCGCAGCCATGAACACTGACCCGATCCTGCTGGTCGAGGACAATCCCGACGACGTCACCATCACCCTGCGGGCGTTCAAGAAGAACAGGATCAGCAACGAGATCATCGTCGCCAGCGACGGCGAGCAGGCACTGACGCTGCTGCTGCCCCGCGACGACACGGCACCGGTACGCCCGGCGCTGATACTGCTGGACGTCAAACTGCCCAAAGTGGACGGTTTCGAGGTCCTGCGCGCCCTGCGCAGCGACCCGCGTACCCAGACGCTGCCGGTCGTCGTGCTCACCACCTCCAACGAGGAGCGCGACATCCTCGACAGCTACCGGCTGGGTGCCAACAGCTACGTGCGCAAACCCGTGGTGTTCAGCGAGTTCCTCAACGCCGCCAACCTGCTCGGCGTGTACTGGCTGCTGGTCAACCAGGCGCCACCGGAACGGCGGAGGAGCGGCTGAGATGGGCACGGTCCACGTGCTCGTCATCGAGGACAACGACGACGACGCGCTGCTGCTCGTCACCCAGCTGCGCCGCGCCGGGGTGGAGCTGACCTACCAGCGGGTACAGACGGCCGCCGAGGTCTCCGCCGCGCTGCGTACCCGCGCCCCGGACATCGTCATCTGCGACTACCAGCTGCCCTCGTTCAGCGCGCCGCACGCGCTGGAGCTGCTGCGCGAGCACCGGGTGGACGCGCCGTTCATCGTGGTCTCCGGTGCCGTCGGCGAGGAGATAGCGGCGGCCGTGATGAAGGCCGGTGCGCACGATGTCATTCTCAAGGACCGGCTCAGCCGGCTGGCGCCCGCGGTACGGCGCGAGCTGGCCGACGCGCAGGTACGCCAGCAGCGCCGCAACGCCGAGGCCGCATTGCGCGCCAGCGAGGAGCGGTTCCGCCTGCTCGCCGAGCACATCCGCGACATCGTCTTCCGGTACCGGCTCAAGCCCGAGCCGGTGCTGGAGTACGTCAGCCCCGCCGCCGCCGACCTGACCGGGTACCCGACCGAGACGCTGTACGCGAACCCGCCGCTGCTGTTCGAGATGGTGGTACCCGAGGACCGCGGCGCGCTGGAGCCGTCCTGGCACGCGGCCGATCCGGCGCCGGTCGTGCTGCGCTGCCAGCCACGGACCGGTGACCCGCTCTGGATCGAGCTGCGCGCCATCGGCGTACCCGACGACGCCGGCGCGGTCGTTGCCGTGGAGGGGATCCTGCGCGACGTCACCGCGCAGGTACTCGCCGACCAGGAGCGCGAGCGGCTCGACCACGAACTGCGCCAGACCGAGCGGCTGGACTCCCTCGGCCGGCTCTCCGGCGGCGTCGCCCACGACTTCAACAACCTGCTCGCGGTCATCATGACGTACGCCAGCGAGATAGCCGATACGCTGCCGGCCGGCGATCCGGTGCGGGCCGACGCCGAAAAGATCAGCCTGGCCGCCGAGCGCGGTGCCGCGCTCACCCGCCAGCTGCTCATCTTCAGCCGCCTCGAACCCACCCATCCGGAGGTGCTGAACCTCAACGCCATCATCACCGACCTGGAACAGTTGCTGCGCCCCACGATCGGCGAGGACGTGGAGTTCCTGACGTCCCTTGAGGACGGTCTGCGCCCGATCACCATCGACCGCAGCAAGCTGGAACAGGTCATCATGAACCTGGTCGTCAACGCGCGCGCCGCGATGCCGCAGGGCGGCCGGCTGTCCATCCAGACCGCAAGCATCGCCGGCAAGCCGGGCGGCCAGGTCTGCCTCACTGTCACCGACACCGGCTGCGGCATGTCCCCCGAGGTCGCGCAGCGCGCCTTCGAGCCGTTCTTCACCACCAAGGAGCCGGGTCAGGGTACCGGCCTGGGACTCGCCACCGCGTACGGTGTGGTGAAGGAGGCGGGCGGGGACATCACCCTGTCGTCGAGCCCCGGCGCGGGTACCACCATCCGGGTCTTCTTTCCCAACACCGCGTCCGGCGAGACGGCCGCGCCCGAACCGGCGCCGGCCGCCCCGCACGGCGCCGGCCAGGCCATCCTGGTGGTGGAGGACGACGCCGCGGTGCGCGGCGCCGTCTCCAGCCTCCTGGCCCGGGCCAACTACACGGTGATCAGCGCGGCCACCCCGAAGGAGGCGCTGGAGATCTGCACCAATCCGTTGGTACACATCGACGCGCTACTGTCCGATGTGGTCATGCCGGAGATGTCGGGGTTCCGGTTGGTGGACCGGGTCAAGGAGGTACGCCCGGACCTGCCGATCCTGCTCATGTCCGGCTACACGGCGGGGTGGATTCCCGGTGAACCGGCGTCGCTTCCCGGCGTGCCGCTGATCCGCAAGCCGTTCAACGCGGCCACGCTGCTCCAGCAACTGGGCTCCCTGCTCCCCTGACCGCCGCGTCACAGGGCCGGGTAGGTGGGGAACGAACACGCGGGTACGCTCCCGCTGCCGGCCACCGTACTGGTCGTCACGCCGGTACCCGACGGCGTCACGTTGGAGTCGAACAGCCCCACGTTCGCGAACTCCGCCGTCGTGGACGTCTTGTCCAGCGACACGTTCTCCAGCGTCAGGCCCAGCGGGAAGGACGCGCTCAGACCGTCCATGACGTTGGTACCGCTGGACACCGAACTGGTCGAGCGGAACCCGTTCACCAGGATGTTCGTGAAGGACGGCGTGGTGCTTCCGGTGCCGTTGGCGTAATGCGTGTCGAACACCAGCGGCTGCTTCACCAGCGTCGCGCAGGTACTCAGATACGACACCTCGTTGACCAGACCGCCCGCGGCCGGGCTGCTCTTGATGCGCACGCCGATAGTGCTGCCGCCGGCGTTGCCCGCCGAGTCGGTACCCGTCAACGTGTTGCGCTCAACGAGCACATTGGACACTCCGGCGCTCGTCTCGCTGCCGATGGAGATGCCGTGCGTACCGTAGAAGTTGCTGTCCCGGACGGTGATGTTCTTCGACGCGACCGAGCCCGCCTTGATGGCCACGCCGTCGTCACCGTCCTGGATGTAGCTGAAGGCGATGGTGACATCCGTCGCGCCGCTCGGGTCGATGCCGTCGGTGTTGCCCGCCGTCGCCGGGGTCTTGATACGCACACCCCACGCGGTGAAGCCGGTGCCGTTCTGGTACGACACGTGGAAGTTCGGCGCGTTCAGCAGGTCGATGTCGTACAGCGTGAAGTTGTTGGCGTGGCTCGTCTGGATCATCCGCGGGTTGTTCTGGGTGAGGCCGCTCGACTTGGCCTGGGCGGCCAGGTCCCACCAGGTCGTGCTGGTGCCGTTGATGGCGAGGTCGCCGCGCGCGTCGATGCGCCCCTGCGCGCCGCTCGCGGTGCGTACCGCCTCGATGCCGGCGTTGGCGCCGTTGACGGTGATGAACGGCCGGCAGCCGCCCGAGTTGGCCGAGACCGTACCGCAGGTGGCCGCCGCGTTGGTGACCTGGTAGTCGGCGGCGTTGAGCGAGGCGAACAGGGTCACGCCGCTGTCGACCACCAGCGCGACGCCGGCCGGGATGGTGAGCGGTGCGGTGAGGAACGCGGCGTGTGTGCCGCTCGCCACAAGCTTCACCGCGACGGGCGTGGTACCACTCTGGGTGCACCCGGTCAACGCCGCCTGTATCCGCGCCGTGTCCGGCGGGGTCTGCTCCTGTGTGGTGCCGGACTTGCGGCTGGTCATGGTCAGCCCGGAGCTGAGGGTGGCGCATGTGGTCGCGGGCAGCGCGGGTTCGGTCACGGTGCGGCTGTCGCCGGTCGCGACGGGTGGCAGGGCGGCGGCGTGCGATACCGCGTGGCCGGCGAGGACGACTGCGGCGGCGAGAACGGCCGCGGCGGCAAGCACCGCCGGGCGGATACGCCGGGTCGCGTCAACGGTGTCCATCACAGCCCCAATCGGACGTTCGGATGGGTGACCACGGTAGCCCAGCCGCCGGTGAACGCCACCTGTCCCGCCGCGCCAGGCCCGGCCACCACATCGAATACACCATTCGATCCGGGTAAGTTACGACCGCTACCCACGCGCGGGCTGGCGCCTCCACAGTAATGGGCTAAGGTGTTAGCTAAGGGAGGTGGACGATGTCAGCTGATGCTCTCGAGCACTTCAACATGCACGATGCCAAGACGCACCTGTCTCGCATCATCGACCGGGTCGAGCGAGGCGAGGAGATCGTTATCGATCGCGCCGGAACCCCGGTAGCCAAGATCATCCCGCTGGTACGCCGAGTCAACCGCACGGCCATCGGGTCACTCGCTGGACAACTCGACCTCTCCGGCGACTGGGACGCGCCCGAAACCAACGCCGAGATCGCAGCCGACTTCGGCACGCGGTCGTGAGCCTGCTGCTCGACACCCATGTCGCCTTGTGGGGACTGGCCGGCGATCGCGCGCTCACCGAGGAGTTCCTGGATCGCCTCCGGCATGACCCAGACATCTACCTGAGTCCTGTGACGATCTGGGAAATCACCATCAAGCAGGCCCTGGGAAAGCTTGCCGGCCCTGCCGACCTGGCCGAGCGGGTAGGCGACATGGGCTTCCGCGCACTACCCATCACCAACTCGCACGCCGCCCTCGCCGGCCGACTGCCGCCGCACCACCGCGACCCGTTCGACCGCATGCTGGTCGCGCAGGCTACGATCGAAGGGCTGACTCTGGCAACCCGCGACCCCGAGGTCCGCAAATATGAGGTCGAAACCCTGGCCGTGTAGCGCCCCGAGGCGTGGGATATGACCGTTCGGTACGAGGACGTGATCGGTCCGTTGCGTACGGCGTACGACGCGCGGGCGGCCTGGCGTGACGGGCGCACCAAGGAGCCGTGGAAGCTGGCGGAGCGGCAGGCGTTCCGGGACCGGCTCGCGCCGGGCGCGCGGCTGCTGGAGATCGGCGCCGGCACCGGGCAGGACTGCACCTACTTCCGGGACGAGGGCCTCGCCGTTGTCGCCACCGACCTCTCGCCGGTGATGGTCGGGCACTGCCGCGCCAAGGGCATCGAGGCGCACGTCATGGACTTCCTGCACCTCGACTTCCCGGCCGGCTCGTTCGACGCGGTGTACGCGCTGAACTGCCTGCTGCACGTGCCCAACCGCGACCTGCCCGCCGTCCTCGATGCGATCCGGGCGGTGCTGCGCCCCGGCGGGCTCCTCTTCGTCGGCGTGTACGGCGGGCGCGAGAGCGCCGAAGGCCCCATCGACGGTGACGAACACGTACCGCCGCGCTTCTTCTCCTGGCGCACCGACGAGCAGCTGCTCGGCTTCGCCACCGGGCGGTTCACCGTCCTCGACTTCCACGCCATCGAGGCCGGCGCCCACCGTTTCCAGTCCCTCACGGTGGCGAACGAGATCTCGTAGCGACCGACATCGGAATCGATGTCGCTGCCGGCAGGATCTGGGCTTGCGAGGTTGAACTAGGGTGCCGGGCAGCGACGTGTGACCGGCAGTGGGTCGGCGACGCTTGGGGAGGCGAAGCGGTGGCCATGGTGAGCTGGTGGAGTGTCGTGCTCGCGACCAGCGCCGGTGCGGTCGTCACCGTGCTGCTGCACCGGCAGGCGACCGCCGCCGCCGCGCGTGACGGCGCCCGGGCCGAGCGGGTCCGGATCGCCCGCCAGCTGCACGACACCGTGCTGCAGAGCCTGGAGGCGATGGCCCTGGACCCGGGCGGCGAGCCGGCGGATCCGGTCGCGG
>DATEJJ010000484.1:0-2779 GCA_035278125.1 Rugosimonospora sp. | reverse complement strand
CCCCCGCACCACCCGATCCAACTCCACCCCCGACATCACCCCAACCTCCGACACCAACCCACCCGAACCAGCCACCAACCCACCCAACACCACACCCAACCGCTGCACCCAACCAGCCACCACCACCTCCGCGAACAGGTCGCTGTCGTACTCGACCTGGACGTAGAGGTCGCCAGCGGGGTCGGTGCGGAACTGCACCGCCACGTCGGCGCGCGCCGCGCCGCAGTCCACGGCGACGTCCTCGACGCAGACGCCGGGAAGCGCCAGTGCGTCGGCGTACGAGCCGGCCTGCGCGACCGCGAGCACCTGGAAGACCGGGGTCGCGGCGACCGGTCGCTCGGGCAGCACCGCCCCCACCACCCGGGCGAACGGGACACCGCCGTGTTCCTGGGCGTCGAGCAGCGCATCCCGCACCTGCGCGACCAGTGCGGCCACGCTGAGCTCCGGCACGATCCGGCAGCGCAGCGCGACCGAGTTGGCGCACAACCCCACCACGCTTTCCAGCTCGGTCCGGGGCCGGCCGGAAATCACCGTGCCGAGCACCAGGTCGTCCTGGCCGGTAAGCCGGTGCAGCAACACGAACAGCCCGGCGAGCAGCACACCGAACCGGGTGGTGGCGCACCGGCGGGCCAGCTCGTCGAGCCGCTCGACGTCCGGTGCCCCGCCGATCCGCACCCGTGTCGTCCCGCCGCGGCCGGACCGCTGCCCGGGCCGGACACCGCCGGTCGGGAAGGTCGTCAGCGGCGGCAGGTCACCCAGCCGGTCACGCCAGAACGCGAGGTCCCGCTCGTGACCGCCGTCCCGGTCGCGAGCCGCCTGCCACGCCAGGTACCGCTCGTAGCCGTGCCGGCCGTCCAGTACCGGCGTGGCGGCACGGCCGTCGATCGCCGCCCGGTAAAGGCCGGCCAGATCGTGCAGCAGGACCTCCACCGACCACCCGTCGGCGAGGATGTGGTGGATCATCAGAACGAGGTAGTGGTCAGCGGCCGGAGCGCCGAGCAGGAAGGGCCGGAACAGCGGGCCACGGCGCACGTCCAGCTCCAACGCCCGGTCGCGGACGAACCGCAGGAGACCGTCCGGAACGCCACCCGACGCCTCGCCGTCAAGAGGCCCCACCGCCAGACCGAACTCCTCCGGGGGCAGCGTGTCGTGCACCGGTCGGCCGTCCCGCTCCGGGAACCGGCTGCGCAAGCCAGGGTGCCGGACCACCAGTTGCGCGAGCGCCGCGCCCAGCGCGGCGACATCGACCGGACCGCGCAGGCGCAGCACCACCGGCATCGCGTACACCGGTACGCCGGGCGTCATCTCTTCCAGCAACCACAGGCTGCGCTGCAGCTCGGACACGGCGTTACCGGGCACGGCCGGGGCCGCGTCCGGCAGGTCGCCGCGCAGCCGCGCCACCGCGGCGGCCATCTCGGCCACACTCTGGTTCTCGAACACGAGCCGCACCGACACGCGATCGTCCACCGCCTCCCGCAGCCGGGCCACCAGCCGGGTGGCCCGGATCGAGTCGCCGCCGAGAGCAAAGAAGGTCTGGTCCGCGGGTACCGGGCTGAGGTCCAGCACCTGCTCCCACAGCTCCGCGATCTGCCGTTCCAGCCCATCGCGCGGCCAGCGGCTGCCCACCGTGCCGGCCGCGACCGGTTCCGGCAGCGCGCCCCGGTCGACCTTGCCGTTGCTGTTGACAGGTAGGGCGGCCAGCGGGACGAGCTGTGCGGGCACCAGGGCCCGTGGCAGATGGGCGCGCAGGAAGGCATGGACATCCGCGAGGTTGGCGCCGCCGGTACCCCCGGCAGGAACCACGTACCCGACCAGCCGTGCACCGTCCCCGCGCCGGTGCACGGTGACCACCGCCGCGGCGACCTCCGGGTGTCCACACAGGACGGACTCCACCTCGCCGAGGTCGACCCGCCAACCATTCAGCTTGACCTGGTGGTCGATCCGCCCGACGAACTCCAGTTCGCCGTCCGGCTGCCACAGGCCGAAGTCCCCGGTGCGGAAGCACCGCGCGCCGGGTACGCCGCCGAACGGGTCGGGCACGAAGCGTTCGGCGGTGAGCCCCGGGCTGCCCAGGTAGCCCCGCGCCACGCTGGTGCCGCCGAGGTAGATCTCGCCGATGGTACCGGGCGGCACCGGCCGGCCCTCGTCGTCGAGCACGTAGACGGTCGCGTTCGCCATCGGACGCCCGACCGGCACCCGGGTCCCATCCGGCCGCACGGCCGACCGCCAGAACGTCGAGTCGACGGACACCTCGGTCGCGCCGTAGAGGTTCACCACCTCAGAGCCGAGCCGCTCGACGACGTCTCCCGCGAGCGCGGCGTCCACCGCCTCGCCGCTGACGAACGCGTACCGCAGCCGGGACCGCGCGGACCGGGTGTACGCCTGCACGAACTGGCGCATCAGCGAAGGCACCATGTGCAGTGCGGTCACCCCGGCCCGGTCGACCAGTTCGGCCACGCGGTCGAGGTCGTGCTGGCCGTCGTGGTCGGCGAGCACGACCCGGCCTCCGGTCGCGAGTGGCCAGAAGATCTCGTACGCGGACACGTCGAAGGACAGCGGGGTCAGTTGCAGGAAGCAGTCCCGCTCGGTGAGCGGAAACTCGTGCTGCATGCCGAGGATGTAGCTGCGGATGCCGCCGTGCTCGACCATGACGCCCTTCGGCCGCCCCGTCGACCCCGACGTATAAATCACATAAGCCAAATCGCCCCCACCAACCACCCGCCCCAACCGATCCCCCGACCACGCACCAAACCGCCCCACATCACCATCCACCTCCACC
>DATEJJ010000483.1:0-2086 GCA_035278125.1 Rugosimonospora sp. | reverse complement strand
GCACCCCGGCCGACGGCGACACCGAGCAGGTACGCGCTGACGGGCGCGGCGGGCCGCAGCACGCCGTGCGCCACATCCCGCGCGACGTCGAGCACGAGCCTGACGTCGGCAGGTCCCAACTACAACGCCTCACGCACCCGCTCCACCCACTCATCCAGTTCCGTCATGCCGGCCCCTCGCATGCACGCGAGCGAGGGCCCGGCCTGACCTGCCGGCCGGACCTCGCGACGAGCGCTCGGTCATTCCACCCACCTCTCGGCCCGTTCCAGCTCCGCTGGCGTGTCGCAGTCGTACCACGGGGGTGGCCCGCCGCCGTGGTACGCCACCTCCGCCACCGCCAGCCCCGCCAGTAGTTCCCGCAAGGACCGGCCGCCAAGCGCGCCACCGCCGGGCTCGCCCACGGACAACCCGGCCACCCGGGCCCGCAGTGCGGCCGTGTGCCAGACGCCGCACAGGGTCTGGCGCCGGCCGTCCCCGTCCACGAAGACCGCGCCGTCGAGCGACCCGCGCAGCGCGCCGCGCAGCTCCGCTATGGCGCCCGCGCTGAGGAACGGAAGGTCGGCGGCGAGCAGCGCGACCTCGGCGGTGGGTACGAGCGGGAGGCCGGCCGCGATCGCGGCGACCGGGCCGCCACCGGGTGGCTGCTCGCTCGCGAGCCGTACCCCGGGCGGCAGCGGGAGCGCGTCCGGCCCGACAACGATCCGCGCGGCGGCCGACCCGACCGCCGCCAGTACCCGGTCGAGCATGGTCGCCCCGCCCACCGGCAGTACCGGCTTGCCCGGCCCGCCCAGCCGCCGGCCGGCACCCCCGGCCAGCACCAACGCGCTGTACCCGTCTCCCACCCGTCCTCCCTGGAAGCATCCTGCCCGAAATTGAGGGAGTATGCAGGTATGGGAAGGGTGAGCACCCGGCGCGGCGTGGTACGGATCGAGACCCATCCGGACGGGGACGGCGGGGTACGGGTGACGCGCCGACCCGACACGCTGGCCGCGGAGGAGCCGCTGGAGATCAGGGTGGGACCGGCCGGCGCGCCCCGGGTACCGCTCGCGGTCACCATGCGTACCCCCGGTGACGACGTCGACCTCGCGCTGGGTTTCCTGGCGACCGAGGGGGTGATCCGGTCGACGGACGACGTGCGTACCGCCCAGCTGTGCGCCGGTACGGACACGCCGAACACGTACAACGTGGTGGACGTGGCGCTCGCCCCCGGGCTGCCCGCGCCGGCCGCCGACCCGACCCGCAACTTCTACACCACCAGCTCGTGCGGCGTGTGCGGCAAGGCGAGCATCGACTCGGTGCGTACCCGCTCCACCTACCCGGTCGCCGATGATCCGTCCACAGTGGACCCGACCGTACTGGCCGGGCTGCCGGACTCCCTGCGCGCGGCCCAACGGGTCTTCGAGTCGACCGGCGGGCTGCACGCGGCCGGACTGTTCACAGTGGACGGACGCCTGGTGGTGGTACGGGAGGACGTGGGCCGGCACAACGCGGTGGACAAGGTGGTGGGCTGGGCGCTGCGCGAGCGCCGGCTCCCGCTCGCCGGTCACCTGCTGCTGGTGTCCGGCCGGGCGAGCTTCGAGCTGGTGCAGAAGGCATCCATGGCCGGCATCCCGGTGCTGGCGGCCGTCTCGGCACCGAGTTCGCTCGCGGTGGACCTGGCCGAGGAGGTCGGGCTGACGCTCGTGGGCTTCCTGCGCGGCGGCACCATGAACGTCTATGCCGGCGCGGCGCGGGTACACGGCCTCTCCTCGGCGTCGTCGGTCACCCAGTCGGTCGGGGACAGGCCGTGACGCAGCGCGTGGTCCAGTAGCCGCGCCATCCGGTAGTCCGGGTCGGACCGCAGCGCCCGGGCCAGCGCGATCGAGGCGATCGCACCCTCGCCCGCGCGCCACGCGGCGAAGCCGAGCAGGGTGGCCGGTGGCGCGGCGAGGTCGGGCTCGGCCCGGCGTACCACGTCGGTCCACAGCGACACGTGCACCGTCAGGTCCCCGCCGACCGCGCACCACGCGTGGTCCCGTACCGGGGTGCTCCCGAGCAGCACGCTCAGCCAGGCCACCTCCTCGTCGTCGAGCCGGCCACCGGCCCG
>DATEJJ010000482.1:0-14879 GCA_035278125.1 Rugosimonospora sp. | reverse complement strand
TGGCGTGGCGGGGCGTGCCGCCGTGGGCGGCGGCCGTGGTGCCGAGGCTGGCCAGGACGGCGCAGCAGATCGCGATCAGCCAGACACGTCGTCCCATGGCGCCGTCCCCCCGTCAATGCGGGGTCCGGAGCAGGCGCGCGGGTGTACCAGGAACCGTTGGGTGTCTTGATCGTATGCGGGGTATCGGCCCCGCCGTCGGCTAACGAGCCGGATTCACCTGGTTCGGACGACCCGCACCGGTCTGACGGGCGCCGCCCGGTAACGGTTGGGTGTCGGCCCCAGTTGGGCGCGCTGCAAGCCATCGATCTGTACGAAGATGGACCGGCGCTCGATCGCCTCGCCGCTGGTGTTCAACTCGTACCCGTCGAGCCAGACCCACCCGTCGTAGGTCGGCCAGTCGTGCACCCGGATGACCCGGAACAACATCGGAGAGGCGAACTGAACGCTGGCCGCTCGTGTGACGCGCAGTACGTCACCGGACCGGGGTAACACATCGACTCCTGTCGGTACAAGATCGCTAGACGTGAAAATATGCACGGTCACCCTCCAAGCAAACCTCGCGTTAACTCGGCGTGATCCGCGCCATACGGAACAGGGTGCCCTACGAACCTGATCCAATGCAAGTTGCAAAAGTGCCGATTCCCTGCCCGTAAGGCTGGGATTAGTGCTCGATGATGCTTGATGCTTGTGAACATGAGCGGCAGACTTGAGCCCCGACCTCTAGCGGGGGAGTCCTGGCGGACCGTCTGCTCCCCGTCATACGGCCGCCTTGGGTCGGAGGTGGAGCGTGAATAGCCGACCGAGTCCCACCGTTCGGCGCCGGCGGCTGGGCCTGGAGCTACGCCGCTTGCGCGAGGCTGCCGGCGTCACGATTGAGACGGTGGCCGAGCGGCTGGAGTGCTCGTCGTCGAAGATTTCTCGTATCGAGCGGGGCCATAGCGGGGCGAGTCCGCGAGACGTGCGGGACATGCTGGACGTTTACGGGGTACGCGGCCCGATTGCCGACGATCTGATCCAGGTGTCCAGGGATGCCCGTCTCAAAGGGTGGTGGCACCTTTACGGAACGGTACTAACCAGTGCCTATGTGGGCCTGGAAGCGGCCGCTACGGCCATCCGGACGTACGAAGCCCTAGTTGTACCAGGTTTGTTGCAGATACCCGAGTATGCGCGTGCCATGATCGGGCAGTCCACCTCGGACATCCCGCGTGCGGAGGTCGAGCGCCGGATCCATGTCCGAACCGCGCGTCAGTCGTTGTTGACCCAAGAGGACCCGTTGGACTTCGCTGTGGTGCTCGATGAGGCAGTGTTCCGCCGCCTGGTGGGGGGGCGTACGGTAATGCGCGGTCAGCTTGCCCACCTGATCAGGATGGGGAGCCTGCCCAACGTCACTCTGCAGGTCCTGCCGTTCTCGCTGGGTGCACATGCCGGCATGGACGGCTCCTTCTCGATCCTTTGCTACGAAGAAGCAGCTGACCCGGACGTGGTCTTCGCTGAGAACGCGGCCGGGGGCATCTTCCTGGAGAAGGACGAGGAGCTGCACCGGTACAACCAAATTTTTGATCATCTACAGGAGACAGCGCTGCCACCCGCTGAATCGGTAGCGCTGATCGCCGCGCTGGCAAAGGAGCTGTGAATGGAAGTCGAAGCCAAGGGTCTCCGAGTCGACGTGAGCCGGGCGGTCTGGCGCAAGAGCTCGCAGAGCGGTCCGAACTGCGACAACTGCGTCGAGGTCGCCTTCGTCGACGAGGCGATCCTGCTGCGGGATTCGAAGAACCCGCAGGGCCCGGTCCTCGTGTTCACCCAGGGCGAGTGGGACGCATTCGTGGGTGGGGCGAAGGACGGCGAGTTCGACCTCTGAGTTGGCTGACTGATTCGGGGGGTCGCCTGCGGGCGGCCCCCCGATCGGGTTCCTACTGTCGCGTGGATCCCGTGGCTGGTGCGACGCCGCCTCGTTGTACCCGCGACGACACGTCAGGCGCAGACGATCGCGATGGGCAGGCGATGCGAAATGACGAACGGCACGGAAAACCTCGGCAACGGCGCGATGACGGATGAGCGGTTCGCCGCGCACCTCGCGTACCGGGGCGCGACGCGGCGGGACACGCTGACGGCGGTACCCGAGCCGGACGACGTGTCGCACGGCGACTGGGCGCAGCAGTTCACCGGTACGCCGCTGGCCGAGCACCCGATGCTGCACGGTCTGCTGCTCGAACTGCCACCCAAGGGCGTGACGCCGGACCACGAGTGGCTGGACCGCTGGTTCGAGGCGGCGCGCTCGATCCTGGAACTGCTGTACGCGCGCCCCCGCTAGGTCCACAGTGGACGGAGCTGGGAAGCTGGTCGGGTGACTACTCCGAAGATCGAACTGCACGTCCACCTGGAAGGGGCGATCCGCCCGGCCACCCTGCTGGACATCGCCCGCCGCAACGGGCAGAGCCTGCCCGTACAGGACGAGGCCGGCCTGCGCGCGCTGTACGAGTTCACCGACTTCGCGCACTTCATCGAGGTCTGGATCCTGACCACCAACTGCCTGCGTACCCGGGACGACTTCCGGCAGGTCGCGGTGGACTACGCGGCCGAGGCGGCCGGGTTCGGCGCGGTGTACGTCGAGGCGATCTTCTCGCCGGGCGAACGGGTCGCGCGCGGTGTGGGCTGGGACGACGTGTTCGGCGGGTACTGCGACGGGGCGCAGGAGGCGTACGAGCGGTACGGGGTGATCATGCGGTACACCCCGGATCTGTACCGGGGACTGGACCCCGATGTGGCCGAGGAGTCGGCGCGGGTGGCGATCCGGTACCGGGACCGGGGCGTGGTGGGCTTCGGGCTGGGCGGGATGGAGTCGCGGCCGGCGGCGCCGTACTACCGCGCGTTCGAGATCGCCCGCGACGGCGGGCTGGGGCTGGTACCGCACGCGGGCGAGGCGGCGGGTCCGGAGTCGGTCCGGGAGATGCTGGCGCTGCGCCCGGCCCGGCTGCGGCACGGCATCCGGGCGGCGGAGGACCCCGAACTGCTGGCCGAGATCGTGGCCGCCGGCGTCGTGCTGGACGTGTGCCCGACGTCCAACCTGCGGACCGGGGTGGTGCGCACGATCGAGGAGCACCCGTTGCCGGCCCTGCGCGCGGCCGGTGCGCTGTGCACGATCAACACGGACGACCCGGCCATGTTCGGCACGGACCTGGGCCAGGAGTACGCGATCGCGGAGCGGCTCGGAGTGAGCGCCGCAGACGCTTACAAAGCAGGGGTGGCTGGCGCACTCTGTGACAATTCCACCCGAACGCACCTGGCGGAGGTCGGGGAGCAGCGCCTAAGGTAGCGCCCTGCGGATTCGTTCCCGTGTTTCCAAAGGGGAGGTTGCGGAGTGTCGACCCGCGAGACCGTCGCGTATCTCATCCTCAGCGCCGGGCTGCTGGCCATGCCGGTTGGCGCGTTCGGGCTGCTCGACGCGCTGGGCGAGACCAGACCGCGCGTGCGCCGTACGCTCGCGCTCATCGGCGTGTACGCGCTCGGCGTGCTGCTGTGCGCGTTCGCGCTGGTCGTCGCGGGCAGGTGGTACCTGGGAGCCCCGCTCGTGCTGATGCTGATCCCGGCCGAGACCGCCGTGCGGAAGCTCGGCGGCCTGCGCCGCCGAGCGAAGCTCTCGCACTTCCGCTGACTACACCGGGAAGGTTGTCAGCCGGGACGTGGCCGGCGCCGGGGGAGTCGCCTTCCAGAGGCCGGACTTCTGGGCACTCAGGCGGGCCAGGTAGGCGGGGTTGAGGATCAGGTAGCGCCGCCACAGGCGGCCGGGCTCCAGACCCAGGCGCCACAGCCACTCCAGGCCGTAGCGCTGCATCCACTCGGGGGGCTTGCGCAACTGGCCGGCGTGGTAGTCGAAGGCGGCGCCGACGGCCAGCAGCGGCATCGGCAGCAGTGGGCGCATCGCGTACGCGAAGACCTCCTGGCGCGGGCAGCCCAGCCCGACCAGTACCAGGCGCGCGCCGGACCCGATGACCCGCGCGGCGATCCGCTCCGCCTCGCCGTCCTGCGCCACGCGGAACTTGGACGCCTCCCGACCAGCGATCTTGAGGGCCGGGAACATCTCCTGGAGCTTCGGTACCAGCCGGTCCAGCGTGTCGTCGGTCGACCCGTACAGGTAGACGGGCAGCCCCTCGTCGGCGGCGCGCTCCAGGACGCGCAGGGTGAGCGTGGGGCCGTACACCCGGTCGGTGAGGCCGGCGCCGTGCAGCAGGTTCAGCGCCCAGCGCACCGGCTGCCCGTCCGGCGTCACCAGGTCGAAGGAGTTCAGCCGGGCCCCGTGCGCCTTGTCCTGCACCCCGGTCATCACCCCGTGCACCGCGAGCGCCGTCAGCGCGAACGGCCGCCCCTCGCGCGCCGCGTCGAGCACCTCGTCCGCGGCTGCGTCGTAGTTCGTCTCGTCGACGAGTACGCCGAGCACGTTGCCCTTCACGCCGGCACCCACCGATCCACGTTGGCCTCGTAGATCTCCTGCAGGATCATCGGTACGTCGTAGACCTGCTTCCACTCCGGGTAGTCGGACTGGAACGCGGCGTTCGAGCCGATCCACCACTGGTGGTCGCCGACCCGGTTGGCCTCGTGGTACTCGGTCACCATCGGGGTACCGGTGATCTTCTCGGCGAGGGCGAACGCCTCCAGGTGCGAGCAGTTGGAGTGCCGGCCGCCGCCGAGGTTGTAGACGGCCGCCGAGCGCGGGTTGCGGAAGAACGCCTCGAAGGCGGAGACCACGTCGTGGCTGTGGATGGCGTCGCGGACCATCTTCCCCTTGTACCCGAAGATCTTGTACGTCCGCCGCTCCATGTTGCAGCGCATCACGTACCCGAGGAAGCCGTGCAGTTCGGTGGCGGAGTGGGCCGGGCCGGTGAGGGTACCGCCGCGGAAGCACGCGGTCTTCATCCCGAAGTACCGCCCGTACTCCTGCACCATCACGTCGGCGGCCACCTTGGAGGCGCCGAACACGGAGTGCAGGCACGCGTCGATGGACATGTCCTCGCGGATGCCGTCGTGGTACGGGTGCCCGGTCTCCAGCTCCCACCGGGTGTCCAGCTCCACGAACGGGAGCGAGTTGGGCCGGTCGCCGTACACCTTGTTGGTGGAGCAGTGGATCACGGGGGCGTCGATGCAGTGCTCGCGGACGTTCTGGAGCACGTTGAGGGTGCCGCCGGCGTTGATGTCGAAATCGGTGTACGGGTCGCGTACCGCCCAGTCGTGCGAGGGCTGCGCCGCGGTGTGTACCACCACCGCGATGTCCGTCGCGTACCGCCGGAAGATCGCGCCGAGCCCGTCCCGGTCCCGGATGTCCACGTCGTGGTGGCTGTACGCGTCGCCCAGCTCGCTGGTCAGGCGCAGCACGTTCCACGCGGTCGACGCCTCGGGCCCGAAGAACTGCGCCCGCATGTCGTTGTCGATCCCAACGACATCGAGCCCCAAGGCGGCAAAGTGCCGCACCGCCTCCGACCCGATCAGCCCCGCCGACCCCGTAACCACCACCACACTCACCAGACCGCCTCCTAGAACCCTGCCCCAACCCGATCAGCTAGGCAGCATAGCCCGCCCACCCCACACACCCGTCGAAGGCAGCTGGCCCGTACCCATGAAAGAGGAGGAAGGGAAGGAAGGACCGTAACGTTTGGGCAACACCACAACCCCACGACATGGGGGTGCGGGTGGCGAAGCCCCCGCCTGCGCGGCGCCAGCCGCGCGACAAATGACGAGGAAGGCCCGGTCCGCGCTCTCCGCGGACACGGGCCTTCCCGACTCGTGGGGAAGGAGGGAGTTGAACCCTCACGCCCTTTCGGGCACACGGACCTGAACCGTGCGCGTCTGCCATTCCGCCACTTCCCCGAGGGCGGTGCCGTCCGGCTGGACCCGACATGGCATGCTCGCATGAGGGTTACCGAACGATGCGCCAGGGGCACCAACTAGCCACCCCGTAGCGCTGTGGAAGAGTAGCACGGTTCCGCCTATCGGTGCGCGTGCGGGCGTGCGGTGTCCAGATACCATCAGACCTCGGAACCCGAGGAGGAGCCGGTGAGTGTGCTGCAACGCTTCGAGAAGCGTCTAGAGGGCCTGGTCGAGGGGGCTTTTGCGAAGGTGTTCAAGGGGGTCGTCCACCCTGTGGAGATCCTCAACGCCATGCAGCGGGAGGCGGAGGCGCACAAGGCTATCCTGGCCGGCGGGCGCACCCTGGTCCCGAACCGATACGTGATCGATCTCTCGCCGTACGACCACAGCCGGCTGGCGCCGTACGCCGCCGCGCTCGCGCAGGAGCTGGCGCAGTCGCAGGCGGAGTTCATCGGCGAGCAGGGCTGGACCGTGTACGGCGACGTGATCGTGGAGATCGAGCGCGGCGACGGGCTGGACACCGGCATGTTCCGGGTCACCGCCGAGGTCTACACCGGCGGCGACGTGGCGCCGGTGCAGTCCTACGAGCAGCCGCCCCCGCCCGCGTACCCGCCGTACGACCAGCAGGGGTACCCGCCGCACCAGGGCATGGGCGGCCCGCCCGGTGCCGGCCGCGGGGTCCGCCTGGTGGCCAACGACGGGCGCACGTACCCGCTGTCCATCGGCTCCACCGTGATCGGCCGCGGCGACCAGGCCAACCTGCGCCTGCCCGACGTCGGGATCTCCCGCCGGCACGCCCGGCTGGACTTCGACGGCGCCCAGGTGGTGCTGACCGACCTCGGGTCGACCAACGGAACTATGGTGAACGGCCAGCGCGTCTCCGCGGTGGCGCTCAACCCGGGTGACATGATCCAGATCGGTACCACCACACTCACGTTCCGAGTGGACGGCTAACGACCTTGCCGCAAGAACTCGTCCTCACCGTCGCGCGTATCGGGTTCCTGGTACTGCTGTGGATCTTCGTGTTCACGGTGGTCGGCGTGATCCGGCGGGATCTGTTCGCCGGTGCGCGTTCCCGGCTGGTCGCGGCCCCGCGGGGGGTGGGTGCGACCGCGCCGGGGGGCCGCCCGGCCAAGGTCAAACGAGGGCGGGCCGCACACCAGTTGCTGGTGACGGCGGGGGCGTTGGCCGGCACCCGGCTGACCCTCGGCGAACAGCCGATCACGATTGGTCGGGCTGAGGACTCGACGTTGGTCATCACAGACGACTACGCTTCGGCCCGACACGCACGGCTTGTCCCGCGGGACGGACAGTGGCTCCTGGAGGACCTCGGCTCCACCAACGGAACCTATCTCGACCGCACCAAGGTTACCGGCCCCACCCCTGTACCCCTCGGCGTGCCGATCCGTATCGGCCGCACAGCCCTTGAGTTGCGACCATGACCCTCACCCTCCGCTACGCGGCCCGCAGCGACCGCGGCCTGATCCGGGACGGTAACCAGGACTCCGTCTACGCCGGGCCGCGGCTGCTGGCTGTCGCCGACGGCATGGGCGGCATGGCCGCCGGTGACGTCGCGAGCAATATCGTCATCGCGGCCATGGCGCCGCTGGACGAGGACGTCCCCGGCGACGCCCTGCTCGACTCCCTCCGATCGGCCGTGGACACGGCCAACCAGCAGCTCCGCGACACGGTCGACGCCAACCCGGCCATGGAAGGCATGGGTACGACGCTGACCGCGATGCTCTTCTCGGGCAGCAAGTTCGGCACGGTACACATCGGGGACTCGCGCGCGTACCTCCTGCGCGACGGCGAGTTCGTCCAGGTCACCAAGGACGACACGTACGTGCAGATGCTGGTCGACGAGGGGCGCATCAGCCCCGAGGAGGCCAGCAGCCACCCGCAGCGCTCGCTCCTCACCCGGGCGCTGGACGGCCGGGACATCGACCCGGAGTACGCGATCCGCCCGGCGGTCAGCGGCGACCGGTACCTGATCTGCAGTGACGGGCTGACCGCGGTGGTCAGTGCCGAGACGATCGCGGAGTCGCTGCGCGAGTACGTCGACCCGGGGCAGTGCGTGGAGCGGCTGATCCAGCTCGCGCTGCGCGGCGGCGGGCCGGACAACATCACCGTGATCATCGCCGACGTGACCGACGAGGACATCGTCGAGCAGCGCCCGGTGGTGGGTGGCGCGGCCGCCCGCGACCGGGGCATGTCACCCGCCGGCGTGGACGGGTCCACCCCGGCCGCCCGGGCATCCGCGCTGGCCCCGCGTTCCCCCACGCCGGAGCCGGAGCCGGAAGAGGACCCGGAGCGGCCCCGGCGGCATCCGGTACGCACCACCGCCCTGCTGGTGATCCTCCTCGGGGTCCTCGGGGGCGGCCTGTGGTACGGGTGGCACATCACCCAGACGCAGTACTACGTCGGCGCCACCCCGGACGGCGCGGTCGTGGTGTTCCAGGGCATCCCCGGCCAGATCGCCGGCTGGCACCTGTCCAAGGTCTATTCGGTGCCGGCCAGCCCGGTCAGCCTGGACAACCTCACCAAGGTCGCCCAGGATCGGGTCAAGCAGGGCATCCAGGCGGACAGTGCGGCGGAGGCGCAGCGCAAGCTGCAGGAGCTGGTCGACCCCGCGAACGGCAACGTGGTATGTCCATCCATGACGCCGTCGAGCACCACAAGTCCGAGTGCAGGTACCGGGTCGGGCCTCCCGACCAGCCCGCACTCGACCGCACCCACCGGGTCGAGACATCCCTCGCCCGGCGGGAGCGGATCACCGTCCGCATCCGTCTCATCCTCCGAGGCGGCAGGCCCAGCCGGATCAACCGGCTGTCGCTAGCACGGAGGGAAAGGCACGTGACCGCGGCCACTATCAGTCCCACTCCGCCCCCGGCGTCCGGCGCGCTGGCGGAGCGGCGCGCGCCGACCCGCCGCAACGCGGAGCTCGCCCTGCTGCTCGTCGCCATGGTCATCGTGACCGCCTACTCCGCTGCCGTGGAGGAGGGCCTGATCGGGCGGGTGACGTCGGACTTCTGGGTACCGCCGCTGATGCTCACGATCGTGTTCCTGGCCGCGCACGTGATGGTGCGGTTCCTCGCGCCGTACGCGGATCCGGCCATCCTGCCGGTCGTGGCGCTGCTCAACGGCTTGGGCGTGGCCTTCCTCCGCCGGCTCGACCTCGGCCATGCGAAGGCGGCCGCCCGCCCGGACTACTCCTCGTTCACCGGCGACGGGTTCCACCAGCTGATCTGGACGGTGGCGGCGATCCTGGTGGCGACGGTGGCGCTGGCGGTCATCCGGGACCACCGGTCGCTGTCCCGGTACGCGTACACGCTCGGGCTGACCGGCATCGTGCTGGTGATGATCCCGGCGTTCCTGCCCGCCAGCCTCTCCGAGGTCAACGGGGCCAAGCTGTGGATCAAGCTGGGCGGGTTCCTGCAGATCCAGCCCGGTGAGTTCGCCAAGCTGCTCCTGCTCGCCTTCTTCGCGTACTACCTCGTCCGCAAGCGGGAGGTGCTGTCGCTGGCCAGCCGCCGGTTCCTGGGGATCGACTTCCCGCGCGGCCGGGACCTGGGGCCGGTGCTCGTGGTCTGGGCGCTGAGCCTCGCCGTCCTGGTGCTGGAGAAGGACCTGGGTACCTCGCTGCTGTACTTCGGCATGTTCGTGGTCACCCTGTACATCGCGACCGAGCGGGTCAGCTGGCTGATCATCGGTCTGCTGCTGTTCTTCGGCGGCACCTTCGTCGCGTACGTCCTGGGCGGCACGATCGGCGGCCCGTTCGCCAACTTCCACGAGCGGGTCACCGTGTGGCTGGACCCGTTCGCCCCCAAACTGGTCAACGACCAGGGGTACCAACTGGTCCAGTCGCTGCTCGGCCTGGGTACCGGCGGGCTGTTCGGCGCCGGTCCGGGGGTGGGCCAGCCGCTGCTGGTACCCGAGGTGCGCAACGACTTCATCTTCGCCGGCATGGGTGAGGAGATCGGCCTGTTCGGGCTGACCGCCCTGCTGCTGCTGTACCTGGCGATCGTGGAGCGCGGGCTGCGCACCGCCCTGGCGGTACGCGACTCGTTCGGCAAGCTGCTCGCCGGCGGGCTCTCGTTCACCCTCGGCTTGCAGGTGTTTGTGATCGTGGGTGGCGTGACCAAGCTGATCCCGCTCACCGGCCAGACCACGCCGTTCCTGTCCGCCGGCGGCTCCTCGCTGATGGCGAACTGGCTGCTCGTCGCCATGCTGCTCCGGATCTCCGACGGCGCCCGCCGGCCGGTCACCGCGTCCGCCCCGGCGGGTGCTCCGCTCAAGATCGCCGGCCTCGCCACGGAGGTTGTCCGGTGAATGCTCCCCTGCGCCGGGTGGGCGTGGTCGTCATCGTGCTGTTCGCCCTGCTGTTCATCAACCTGAACTGGGTACAGGCGTACAAGGCAGATGCGTACCGGACAAACGAGCACAACGCACGCGTACAGCTCTCGGCGTACCAGCGCCAGCGCGGCTCTATCGTGCTGTCCGACGGGCAGACCATCGTGGCGCAGAGCGTCGCCACCACGGACACCCTCAAGTACCTGAGGAAGTACCCGCTCGGGGCGCCGTTCGCGCAGGTCGTCGGGTACCAGTCGGTGAACGGCGGATCCACCGGCATCGAGCGGGTGGAGAACGACTTCCTGTCCGGCAACGCCAGCTCGCTGTTCACCAACCGGATCAAGGACATCTTCACCGGCAACAAGACGTCCGGCGGCAACATCATGCTGACCCTGTCCAAGGCCGCGCAGGAGAAGGCGTACGACGACCTGGTCAACAACCAGGTGGGCGCGAAGCACGCGGCGGCGGTCGCGATCGACCCGGGTACCGGCGCGATCCTGGCCATGGCCTCCACGCCGAGCTACGACCCGAACCCGATCGTCAGCCACGACACCGAGGCGGCCCAGAGCGCGTACGACGCGCTGGACAAGAACGCCGACGAGCCGTTGCTGAACCGGGCCGTGCAGACCGCCTACCCGCCCGGCTCCACGATGAAGGTGGTCGTGTCGGCGGCGGCGCTGTCCACCGGGCAGTACAACCCGCAGTCGGTACTGCAGGCGACCAACTCGTACACGCCGATCGCCGGCGGCGGCTTCAGCATCCACAACGCGGGTCCGGGTACCTGCCCGCAGGCGAACATCACGCTGATCGACGCGCTGACAGTGTCCTGCAACACCGCGTTCGCCCGGCTCGGCGTCTCGCTGGGCGCGGACAAGGTCAAGTCGATGGCGCAGGCGTTCGGCTTCGAGGACACCGGGCTGACCGTCGCCAGCGAGGGCAACGCGAGCATCACGGTGGCGGCGAGCCACACCGGCCCGATGACCGGTTCCAGCGGGCAGGACGACCCGAACGCGGTCGCCCAGTCCAGCATCGGCCAGTTGGACGTGGTGGAGACTCCGCTACAGGACGCGCTGGTCGCGGCGACCGTGGCCAACGGCGGGGTGGAGATGCGCCCGTACCTGGTGGAGAAGCAGCAGGCGCCGGACCTGACCACCACATTCGCCGCGTCGCCGAAGACCTGGCACACGCCGATCAGTTCCGCCGCCGCCGGGCAACTCCAGCAGATGATGGAGTCGGTCGTGCAGAACGGCACCGGTACCGCCGCCCAGATCGACGGGTACCAGGTGGGCGGCAAGACCGGAACGGCACAGAATGGTGAGACCGCCAACACCCACGGCTGGTTCATTGGATTTGCCATGAAGGACGGCAAGCCGATCGTGGCGGTGTGCGTGTTCCTGGAGCGCGCCGGCAACGGCGGCAGTCACGAGGCAGCCCGGATCGCCGGGGACATCATGAAGGCAGTGATCGCGGAGCGGGGAGCAAAGTGAGGACTCTTTCCCGATCGTGGCGCCAGTACGGGCGCTCGACATAGGCGCAGGTGGTCGACGTGGTTAGTGCGGGCATGGTGCTCGGCGGGCGGTACAAGCTCGACGAGCGCATCGCGGGCGGCGGGATGGGTGACGTCTGGCGCGGTACCGACGAGGTGCTCGGCCGCACGATCGCGGTGAAGATCCTGCTCCCGGCGCTGCTCGACGAGGCCGGCTTCGCCGAACGCTTCCGCGGCGAGGCGCGCACCATGGCGACCATCAACCACCCCGGCGTCGTGGACGTCTACGACTACGGCTCGGACAGCGCGGTCGGCGCGTACCTGGTGATGGAGTACGTCGAGGGCGACCCGCTGTCCCGCACCCTGACCCGGGTGGGCCGGCTCACCCCGGGGCGCACCATGGCCCTGATCGCGCAGGCGGCCGACGCGCTGCAGGCCGCGCACGACAAGGGGATCGTGCACCGCGACGTGAAGCCCGGCAACCTGCTGGTCCGGCCGAACGGCACGCTGGTGCTCACCGACTTCGGTATCGCCCGCTCCGCGCTGGTGGGGCAGCTCACCGCGGTGGGCTCGGTACTCGGCACCGCCTCGTACATCTCGCCGGAGCAGGCGTCCGGCGGCGTGGCCACCCCGCTGTCCGACGTGTACGCCCTGGGCGTCGTCGCGTACCAGTGCCTGTCCGGGCGGCGCCCGTTCGAGGGCGACAACCCGATCGAGATCGCGATGAAGCACGTCCGGGAGCAGCCCGCACCGCTGCCCGCGGACATCCCACCGGCGGTACGCCGCATCGTCGAGCGCGCGATGGCCAAGGACCCCGCGGCGCGCTTCCCCAGCGCGGCGGCGCTCGGTCAGGTGGCCCGCCAGTCCGCCGCCGGCCTGGCGGGTGGCCCTCCGGGCTCGCCCGTGTCCGGCGCGCCGATCACCTCGCAGACCTCCCCGGGCCCGATGGGCAGCCCGGTACCCATCTCGCCGGTCACCGGCCCGCGCCCACCGGTGGCACCCGGCGGTACCCGCGTCATGCCCCCGTACCCGCCCGGCGTTACCACCGGGCGGACGCCGGTACCGGCGGGGGGCGGGTACAACCGGGGTGCGGCGTCGGTACCCCCGGCACCGCCCCGGCGGCCGGACACCTCGTACTTCCCCGCGGCCGCGCCCGCCGGCCCGGGTACCGGCTCCAGCCGGAAGGGCGTGGTCGCGGGTGTGATCGTGGGCCTGCTGCTCCTGCTCAGCGGCCTCGCCATCGGCGGCTGGCTGCTGGTCGGCCACCCGGGCGCGGGCGGCAATGGCGGCGGCGACACGGGTACCGGCACCACGGGTACCACCGGCCAGGCGGCCGCGTCCGGCGCCAGCCCGACCGGCCCGGACCTGGTGGACGTGAACTGCACGCGGGTGCTCCAGCAGAATTCGGACCAGGCGGAGGCGGCCCTTACGAGGAAGCACTTCAAGGTAGACAAGCAGTACCGGGCCGGCGGCCGTAAGGGGCGCGTCGCCGGCGTGAGCCCGTGCCCGTCCGCGCCATCCGGGTCCGTGGTCACGCTGATCATCTTCACCGGCCCGGCGGACGAGCCGTCCAACCCCGCACCCTCGTGCGGGCAGGTGGGCGCGCCGCTGGACTGCCCCACCCCGAGTCCCGACGCCAGCGGCGAGGCTTCATCGAGCCCGAGTCCGGCGTCGAACTGAGCCGGACGGGGTGGATTGGTAATGACAATCATCAATGACAAGGGACGACTGACGTTATGAGTGCGGGCCGCCTGCTCGGGGACCGATACCAGGTCGGCGAGCTCCTCGGCTATGGCGGGATGGCCGAGGTGCACCGCGGACGCGACCTCCGGCTGGGCCGGGATGTCGCGATCAAGATGCTGCGCGCCGACCTCGCGCGGGACGACAACTTCCAGTTGCGATTCCGCCGGGAGGCGCAGAACTCGGCGTCGCTGAACCATCCGGCGATCGTCGCGGTCTACGACACCGGCGAAGAACGCGGCCCGAACGGCGAGACGCTGCCGCACATCGTCATGGAGTTCGTCAACGGCCGTACCCTCAAGGAGGTCCTGGCGGCCGAGGGCCGGCTGATGCCGCGGCGGGCCCTGGAGATCACCGCGGACATCTGCTCGGCGCTGGAGTTCAGCCACCGGCACGGCATCATCCACCGCGACGTCAAGCCGGGCAACGTCATGCTCACCCAGACCGGCCAGGTCAAGGTGATGGACTTCGGCATCGCGCGGGCGCTCGCCAGCGGCGCGACCACCATGACACAGACCAGCGCGGTCATCGGTACCGCGCAGTACCTGTCCCCGGAGCAGGCGCGCGGCGAGGCGGTCGACGCCCGCTCCGACGTGTACGCCACCGGCTGCGTGCTGTACGAGCTGCTCACCGGGCATCCGCCGTTCGTCGGCGACAACCCGGTCAGCGTCGCGTACCAGCACGTGCGGGAGGACGCACCGCCGCCCAGCGACTCCAACCGGGACGTGCCGCCCGAGGTCGACGCGGTGGTCCTCAAGGCGCTCGCGAAGAACCGGATGAACCGGTACCAGAGCGCCGCCGAGATGCGTACCGACCTGCTGCGCGCCGCCGCCGGCCGGCCGGTCATGGCGACCCCGGTGATGCGCGAGGCGGAGCGGATGCCGCTGGCGCCGCCCCCGCCCCGGGTGGTCGGCCCGCGCAACACGGGTGTGGTGGCCCGGGTGGGCAACCCGAAGCGCCGGCGCGCCTCGACCTGGGCGCTGGTCGCGCTGACCCTGCTCGGCCTGCTGGCGGTCGGGGCGCTGGGCGCGGGCATCTGGCTGGCGAACCGCACGCCGACGGCGCGGGTACCGGACCTGCTGAACAAGACCGACGCCGAGGCCATGGCCAGCCTGGAGGGCGTGAACCTGGGCGGCCGGGCGATACCCGTACAGAACTGCCAGCTGTCCCCGGGCAAGGTGCTGAGCCAGAACCCGCAGGCCGGGCAGCAGGTACCGCAGCGCAGCCTGGTCACGTACAACGTGTGCACCGCCCCGGGTACCGCCCTGGTGCCGAACCTGACCGACGACTCCCAGGCGGACGCGCAGTCCCAGCTGGACAAGCTCGGGCTCAAGGCCGCGTTCGACCACGTGGACAGCGACAAGGCGCAGGACACGGTGGTCAACACCGAGCCGGCGGCGGGCGCCAAGGTGCCGGCGGGCTCACAGGTGCTGGTGCACCTGTC
>DATEJJ010000481.1:0-4651 GCA_035278125.1 Rugosimonospora sp. | reverse complement strand
CCGATGAGCCCGCTCGCGGACGCGCCGGTGTCCGCCGCCCCGTGGTTCGAGACGCACGCGCTGCCGCCCCCCAGCCCGACCTCGGGGGCGCCCACGTCGGCGGTGCCCGCCTCCGGGATGCCCGCGGCCGACACCGGCTCGGAGGATCCCGAACATATCCTGGCCGGCTGGGAGTGGGCATTCGACCCGGACACGCTGCGCGAGGTGGTGGACGACGAGGAGGGGCTCCTGGAGATCCGGGAGCGGCTGACCACCAAGGTATCGCAGTTCACCGACAACGCGAGCCGGGCCCGGCTGCTCAGCCTGCGCGCCATCGTGTCGCGGATCCTGGGCGACCTGACCAAGGCGCTGGCCGACGGCAAGCTGGCACTGGCCCACGCGGAGGCCACCGGTGAGCTGCGCCGGATCGCGATCGCGCAGGCCCGGCTGGCCCACGTGCACCAGTGGCGCGGCGAGTTCGACGAGGCGGACCGGCTCTTCGCGCTGGCCAACTCGACCGAACTGCCGGACCGGCTGCGCGCCACCATGCACCAGCACGCCGGGCGGTGCGCGTACGACCAGGGCCGGTACATGGAAGCCTGCAACCACTTCGAGCGCGCGCTGGAACTGCGCAAGGAGGAGGATCCGGAGCTGATCGCGCAGACCGAACTGGCGCTGGACGCGGTCTTCCGGCGCGTGGCGGAGAACGGCTGGGGGCCGTACCCGCGCGGGCGCGAGGAGATCCTGCAACTGCGCAAGCCGCCCACGCCCGCGCTGGACGAAGAGACCGGCCTGTGGGGCTTCATCGACACCGAGGGCGAGACCTGCGTACCCGCGGACTACGCGGACGTGCAGCCGTTCCGGGACGGGGTGGCCTGGGTGCTGCGCCCGGAGCAGCAGGCGTGGGACCTGATCGACGAGGCCGCGGACACCCTGATCTCTTTCCGGTCGGGGTACGTCGGCGTGAGCAGCTTCTCCGACGGCCTGGCCTGGGTGTCCCGCGACGGTACCGCGCGCTGGATCGCGATCGACAAGACCAACAACATGACCATCTCCACCGGCTTCGAGGACGTGCGGCCGTTCCGGCGCGGGATGGCGGCGGTACGCCGGCACGGGCGCTGGGGCGCGGTGGACGGCGTGGGCCGGGTGGTGGTCCCGTTCGCGTACGACGCGTTCGCCACCGCCCTGTCGGACGGCCGGTACATCGACGGGTTCTCCGACGAGGGGCTGGCCGTGGTGGAGCTGGCCGGGCGCAAGGGTGTGGTGGACCGCACCGGGCGGGTACTGGTCGAGCCGGCCCACCCGGCACTGGTGATCCACCCGGTGGCGTTCCTGATCACCGACGGGGCGCACCGGTGGGGCGCGCTGGACCGGCGCGGCCGGCTGCTGATCCCGCCGAGCCATCCGAGCCGGATGGGCGTCAGCGACGAGATCGACCGGCTGCTGTCCGACGCGCGCCCGATCCTGTAAGGACCCCTGCTTCCTGCCGCCGCTACCGGTGCCGGATAAGGTCGGACGTATGGAGTTCCGACACCTTGGCCGTTCCGGCCTGCTGGTCAGCGAGGTCTCGTACGGCAACTGGATCACCCACGGGTCGCAGGTCGAGGAGGACCAGGCGATCGCGTGCGTACGCGAGTCCCTTGACCTGGGCATCACCACATTCGACACCGCCGATGTGTACGCGGGTACCCGGGCGGAGGCGGTACTGGGCCGGGCGCTGCACGGGGCACGCCGGGACGGCCTGGAGATCTTCACCAAGGTCTTCTGGCCGACCGGACCGGGCCGCAACGACCGGGGCCTGTCCCGCAAGCACATCATGAACTCGATCGACGGGTCGCTGCGCCGGCTGCAGACCGACTATGTCGACCTGTACCAGGCACACCGGTTCGACTACTCAACCCCGCTGGACGAGACGATGGAGGCGTTCGCCGACGTTGTCCACGCGGGCAAGGCGCTCTACATCGGCGTGTCGGAGTGGAAGGCGTCGGAGATCCGGGCCGCGCACGATCTGGCCCGCGACCTGAAGATCCAGCTGGTGTCCAACCAGCCGCAGTACTCGATGCTCTGGCGGGTGATCGAGGCCGAGGTGGTACCCACGTCGGAGGAGCTGGGCGTCGGGCAGATCGTCTGGTCCCCGATCGCGCAGGGCGTGCTGACCGGCAAGTACCAGCCCGGCCAGGCCCCGCCGGCCGGCTCCCGGGCCACCGACGAGAAGTCCGGCGCGGTCTTCATCCAGCGGCTGATGGCCGACGAGGTGCTGGCCCGGGTGCAGCTGCTGCGGCCGCTGGCCGAGCAGGCCGGGCTGAGCATGGCCCAGCTCGCGGTGGCGTGGGTGCTGCAGAACCCGAACGTCTCCTCGGCGATCGTCGGCGCCACCCGGCCCGAGCAGCTGCGGGAGAACGTGAAGGCGTCCGGGGTACGGCTGGACACCTCGCTGCTGAAGGCGATCGACGAGGCGCTCGACCCGGTCATCGAGCGGGATCCGGCGAAGACGGAGAGCCCAGCCGCCCGGCCGTAACGCAGGGGACCGCAGTTCAGCGGACCCGTACGGCCAGCACCCGCTCCAGTACCGCCACCCCGCGGGCCAGCGCCTCTCTGTCCTCTGTGGACAGAGAGGCCAGCCCGCCGGACAGCAGGGCCAGCCGGGCCCGACGCCCCTCGGCGAGTACCCGACGGCCGGCCTCGGTCGCCTGTACCAGCACGCTGCGCGCGTCACCGCCCCGCCTGCGGCGTACCACCAGCGCGGCGGCCTCCAGCCCACCGACCGTGGAGCTGGCGGTCGCCGCGCTCACCTGCTCGGTACGGGCCAGGTCGGTCATGGTGAGCGGCCCGTGGTCCACGATGACGGAGAGTGCGGAGTGCCGGGCCGGGGACAGGCCGGCCCGGGCGTCCACCGTGGCGACCCGGCGCAGCAGGTGGATCGCTGCGGCGTGCAGGCGTTCGGCGAGGTCCTCTTGCGACACGACCAATCAGGTACCCCCGCCGCGCCGCCGCACTCCTGCCATCGGTGCCGTCAGCGTGCCACCGGTGCCGTCAGGTCCAGAAGCGGAACAGGGACCAGCCGTAGCCGTACAGCTCCTGGGGCAGGCCGAGGCCGCCGGCGATCGCGTTGACCAGGCCGAAGAACCAGGAGTTCAGCGTCGGGTTCCACAGCAGCGCGATGAAGGCGAGCAGGCCCCACGGTGCGACGAAGTCGAAGCCGCGCCGCCACTCGTACGGCAGCCAGGGGCGCAGCGCGTTGCCGCCGTCCACCCCCGGTACCGGCATCAGGTTGAGCACGCTCGCGGTCACCTGCAGGAATGCCAGGAACGCCAGCCCGCCCCAGAACTCCGGGTGCCCGCCGGGCTGTACGCCGAGCGCGAACGGCGCGATCAGGGCCAGTGCGAAGGCCACGTTCATCGCCGGTCCGGCCAGGCTGATCAGGCTGTCCTTGAGCCGGCCGCGGATGTACTGGTGGTCCACCCAGACCGCGCCGCCGGGCAGGCCGAAGCCGCCCAGCACCACGAACACCAGCGGCAGCACGATCGACAGCACCGGATGGGTGTACTTCAGCGGATTCAGCGTCAGGTACCCGCGCTGCGCCACCCCGACGTCACCGGCCCGGTACGCGGTGAGCGCGTGGGCGTACTCGTGCAGGCAGAGCGAGACGACCCAGCCCGAGGCCACGAACAGGAACACGTCCAGGCGTACCGCGCCGAAGCCGGCCCAGGCCATCCACCCGCTGGTGGCGAACAGCGCCAGGATGCACAGGAACAGCGCGCTGGGGCGGAACGCCTCCCGGGGCAGCCCGATCACCAGCCGCCGCCCGCCGGAGTAGGACACGGGCTACTCCCCCGCCGCGAGCAGGCTCATCCGGTACTCGACCCGACCGTCCTCCACCAGCGTGACCGCCACGACACCGCCGGCGGCCAGCTGCCGCCAGGTCTGCCCGACCCAGGACTCGGCGTCCGCCTGGCTGGAGAACGCCTCACCGGGACCGTCCGCCGGCTTGCCGTCGCCATCCTCGTACTGCCAGGTCCACGCCATCGTGTCGGCTCTCCCCTCGGTGTCTCCACCCTAGTACCACGAAATAGGGTACGGGCATGTCGCTCGACGGGTGCCACACCGTTCTCGTCCTCGGCGGGATCCGCTCCGGCAAGTCGGAGTACGCCGAATCCCTGGTCACGGCCGTGCCGGAAGTCCGGTATGTCGCCACCGGCCCCACCCCCGATCCGGAGCGTGACCCGGAGTGGGCACAGCGCGTCGCCGCGCACCGCGAGCGCCGCCCGGCCGGCTGGACCGCCGAGGAGACCGGCGAGGACCCGGGCCGGCTGGTCGCGCTGCTCGCCGAGGCGAAGCCGGAGGAGACGGTACTCGTCGACGACCTGGGCGGCTGGCTGACCGGGGTACTGGCCGCGGCGGAGTGGTCCGCGCCCGCCGCACGGGGACCGGTCACCGCGCTGGTCGACGCGGTACGCGACTGCGTGGCGCGGCTGGTGATCGTGAGCCCCGAGGTGGGCATGTCGGTGGTACCGGAGACCGCCTCCGGCCGGGCGTTCGCGGACGCGGTCGGTGCGGCCAACCGGGCGCTGGCCGGGGTGGTCGAGGGCGTCGTGCTGGTGGTCGCGGGGCAGCCGCAGTGGCTGCGCCGGGCCGGTGGCGCGCCGCCACCCGAGACCGGGACCGCGGCGGA
>DATEJJ010000480.1:0-20213 GCA_035278125.1 Rugosimonospora sp. | reverse complement strand
CTGCGCAGGTCGGTGGCGAAGCTGGCCACGATGGCATCGACGGTTTCGGCGCCGCGGAGGATAGTCTCAGTTGACATATTCATCATCGTCACCTCGACTAATCTCGATCTGACCGGCGCTCTCCAGGCGGCGGATGGCCTGTACGATCTTGGCTTGCGCCTCCTCGACCATGCGCAGGCGTACCGCGCCGAGCAGGTCGATCTCCTCGGCCAGGTTCTCCCGGCCGCGCTCGGACAGGTTCCGCGAGATCTTGTCGTGTACCTCGGGCGTCACGCCCTTCAGCGCGGTGGCCAGGTCGTTGGTCTCGACCTCGCGCACCACCAGCTGGATGGCCCGGTCTTCGAGGTGGATGATGTCCTCGAACATGAACATCTTCCGGCGTACCTCTTCGGCCAGCTCCGGGTTGCGCGACTCCAGGCCCTCCAGGATCAGCCGTTCGGTACCCCGGTCGGACCGGTTGATGATGTCGACCAGTGGCTGCACACCGCCCACCGCGGACAGTTCGGTGGGCTGGAGCACCGAGGAGAGCTTGCGCTCCAGGGTGGTCTCCAGCTGGCGGATGACCTCGGGCGAGGTACGGTCCATCACCGCGATCCGGTGCGCCACATCGGCCTGCAGGTCCGCGCTCAGCCCGGACAGGATCTGCGAGGCGGTGGAGGAGGCCATGTGCGCGAGTACCAGCGCGATGGTCTGCGGGTGTTCGTTCTGCAGGAACGAGAGCAGCTGCCTCGGGTCGGCGTGGCCCAGGAAACCGAACGGCACATCGGTGAGCGAGGCGGACAGCCGGTGCACGATCTCGCCGGCCCGCTCCGGCCCGAGCGACGCCTCCAGCAGGTCCCGGGCCAGGTCCAGGCCGCCCTGTGCGGCCTGTTTGGGGGCGCGGGCACTGGTGAACGCCTCGGCCATCACCGCCTCGGCCGCGCTGATGTCCACCCCGCCGGCGAGCCGGGCGATCTCGGTGGACAGCTCCTCGACCTCGCTCTCCCGCAGCAGCGACAGGATGCGGGCCGAGTCGTCCCGGTCCATCTGGAGGAGCAGTACCGCGGCCTTGCGTACCCCGCTCATCCCCGCCGATGCCTTGTCGACGCCGGTCACCCGCGCCTCGATTCAGCGAGCCAGTCGCGCAGCACCTGCGCCACGTTGTCCGGCTGCCGCTCCACCAGCGTGGAGATGCCGGCGCGGTAGTCGGGGCGCTCCTCGGGCGCGGCGGGCCGGCTCTCCAGCGCCGGCGTCTTGCTGTCCCCGGCAATCGCGGCGGCGCCACCCCGGCGGGTCTCGATGCTGGCCTGGATCCGTTCGATCTGGGCCATCTCCTCGTCCGACAGGCTGGTCCGCTTGGACCGGCGGGACGCGCGCCAGGCGAGGAACAGCAGCGCCAGGATCGCCAGTACCATGACGCCTGTTTTGATCATCGACATCAGCTGGTCCTGCGCGGAAGCCTTGTTCGCGTCCTGGGTCGCCTTCCTGGCGTCGTTGGCCGTGGTCTGGTCGAACGGCATGGAGCCGATGGCGATGGTGTCGCCGCGCGAGGGTGTCAGTGCCACGGCGGAGGACACCAGGCTCTGGATCTGCGTCAGGTTCACGTTTTTCGCGGTGGTGCTGTCCAGCAGTACCGCCACGGACAGCTTGAGCAGGTTGCCCGGTGCCGAGTTGCGGGTCTCGGTGACCAGCCCGACCGCGTTGTCCTGGGTGTTGCTGGAGTGGCTGTACGTGCCCGAGCCGGCCACCCCGTTGGGTACCTGGATGTTGCCCGGGCCCAGCACGCCGCCGTTGTTGCCACCGGTACCCGTATAGGTCTCGGTGTTGTTGGTCTGGGACAGCGGCGGTGTCGACGGGCTCGGCGCCAGGTAGGTCTGCGTCTTGGTCTGGGTCTCGTCGTAGTCCAGGTCGGCGGTGGTCCGCACCACCACGTGACCGGGGCCGACGACAGTGGCCAGCATCTGCTCGATGGCCGTGTTCATCCGGTGCTCGAAGTCGCTGGTCTGCTGCTGGCGCAGGCCGGTCGCGGCGGAAAGTGCCTGACCGTCCCCAGTGGACAGTACGGTGCCGTCCGCGCTGGCAACCGTGACCTGGCTCGGATCCAGGCCCACCACGCTCGCCGCGACAAGGTGCACAATGGACTGAACCTGGTCCTGGGTCGGCGTGCGGCCGCTGGCCGGCACGATCAGTACGGACGCGGTCGGCTTCTGCTGGTCGTCGGCGAAGATGTCCTTCTGCGGGATGGCCAGGTGTACCGTCGCATTGTTCACCCCGTCGATGGACTTGATGGTCTTTGCCAGCTCGCCCTCCAGCGCGCGCTGGTAGTCCACGTTCTGCATGAACTCGGACGTGGTGAGGCCCTGCTTGTCCAGCAACGAATAACCGGTGTCCGACTGGGCCGGCAGGCCCTGCCCGCTCATCTTGATGCGGGTGTCGTACACCTGGCTCTGCGGCACCAGGATCGTGGTACCGCCGTCCGCCAGTTTGTACGGCGTACCCGCCGATGTGAGCTTGTCCACGATGGCGCTGGCGTCCGCACCCGACAGGTTCGCGAACAGCGGGGCGTACGTGGGCTGCGCCGCCCACGTCGAGAACAGGTAGCCGCCCACGGCGAGCACCAGGACACCGAGAATCGTGACAGCCTTCTGGCCGGGAGTGAACGATCCGAATGTGGTGGTCAGCCGGCGGGCGCTCTGCGTCACCCGGTCGCGCATCAGGCTTGCATCCTCATGATCTCGTTGAACGCGTCCAACGCCTTATCGCGGATCGCCACGGTCAGCTCGGTGGCGAGGGTGGCCTGGGTACTCGCGATCGTGTACTGCGCCGGGTCGTTGAGCGTACCCGTCGCCGCCTGTACCGCGAGGTTGTCGGCGTTGGTCTGCAGCTGCTGCACCTGGTTGAGCCCGTTGGCCAGCATCGAGGCGAAGTTGGTGCCGCTGGCCGGACTGGTCGCGGGCGAGCTGGTGACCGGCGCGATCGCGGTGACCGGGCCGATGGGAGGGATCACGGTCACGCGTTCCTCCCGAGCTGGATGGCGGCCGAGTACGCGTCCTTCGCGCGGTCCACGACGGCCAGGTTCGACTCGTACCCGCGCTGCGCCATGATGAGTTCGCCCATCTGGGTACCCAGGTCGATGTCCGGGTAGCGCACGTACCCGCGCGCGTCGGCCAGCGGGTTGCTCGGCTCGTACACCAGCCGGCCGGCCGCGCTGCCGAACAGTACCCCGCCGACCTGTGCGCCCTTGCCGTCCAGCGCGGGCTGGGCGATGACGTACCGCTCCTGGAACGCCGAGGCGCTCGGGCTGGTGGCGTTGTTGATGTTCGCGATGTTGTCGGAGATCGCGTCCAGCCAGGTGCGGTACACCGTCGTGCCGGTACTCGCGATGCCGATGGCCTCGAACGTGGACATGGCACTCAGCCCTTGATGACTTCGTGCAGCAGGTTGTACTTGCTGTCCAACCCGCGCAGGGCCAGCTGGTATGCCAGGCCGGTGTTGACGTTCGACAGCGTCTCTTCGTCGAGGTTGACGTTGTTGCCGTCCAGCCGGGTCGGCTCCAGCGAGGTGGCCACGGTCGGCTGCACCTGGTCGAGCGGCGTGCCGTTGTCGAGCGCGGACTGCAGGGCGGTCTCGAACTGGACCTTCTGGGCGCGGAATCCCGGTGTCTGGATGTTGGCGATGTTGTTCGCGATGGCCGTCTGGCGTGCGGCGAGGCCGGTGAGCGCTACCTGCAGTGCCGAGGACGCGATGTCATCGAACACGGCAGCTCCCTTCTTCGCTGGAGTCCGCCGATCCATGGCGGAGAGGCTGAGCGCTCCATGCTCTTGGGGTCCTCATCGGCCCCGACGCCCGGCGGTTGAGGAGAATCACATCGCGCAGTCGAGGTACACCGGGCCCGGTATCGGCCGCTGCGCGGTCTGTACCCGATCCAGCAGCGTCGACTGCTGCCGGTTGACCAGCATCGCCCGCGCCAGCGCCTCGCTGGCGGCGAGCTGCCGGGCCAGGATGGCGTCCGCCCGGGGGCGCAGCTCCAGCGGGAGCGGGCCCAGGCCGGCCGGCGGTCGCCACGGGTCGGTCAGTGGATGGTCGCGGTTGGCGTGCTCGCCGCGCAGCTGTGCCTCCACCGCTTCGACACTGAGCTCCAGCTCATCCAGGGCAGCCTGCCACGCGGCGTACCACTTGCCGGCGCCCATCACTCAGACCGATTTCGCGGGCGCCACAACGGCCTCGCTGAGTGCGGCCTCGCGCCAGGCATCGCGCAGCGGCTCCAGCAGCAGCCGGCAGGTGGCGGTACGGTCCGCGTCGCCGTGCACGTTGGCCCGGATCAGCTCGGTGAGCAGGTACCCGTACAGCGAGGCCAGGCCGGCCGCGCCGGTCCACACGGTCAGGTCGAGCGAGGCGCGCAGCTCCACGATGATGGCCTGCGCGGACAGCAGCCGCGTGTTGGCGGTACTCCGGTCGCCGGTGCGCAGCGCCTCCTCGGCGTGGACGAGGTCCAGGATCATGCGGTCGTACAGCATCAGCAGCAGCCGCGCGGGAGAGGCCGTGCTCACCGAGTCGGCCAGGTATCGGCTCCGGGGGGAAGGCGTGGTCATGAGCTGCCTTAGCCGCCCAGCACAGCGCTGGACGCCGAGGAGGTGGTGGGCAGGCTGGCGATCTGGCTGGAGAGCCAGCTCGACTGGTTCTTGAGCTGCCCCAGGGAGACCTCCATCGCGGTGAACTGCTGCTGCAGCGTGTTCTGCCGGTCGGCGAGCCGGGTGGTCCAGTCGTCGATCTGGGCGTTCAGCTGCTTGATCTCGCTGGTACGCCCCTGGATCGCGGTGGTCAGCGTGCCGGCGACGATGTCGGTGGCGCCCTTGGCGAGGTTGTTGAGCGTGGTCGCCAGGCCGTTCTCCACGGCCGCCTGTACCTTCGACGGGTTCGCCTGGTACGCGGCGATGAACGCGCTCTTGTCGAACACCAGCGTGCCGTCCTGCTGGGTCTGCAGGCCGAGCTGCGAGAAGCTGCCGTACGTGCTGTCCCCGTTGGCCACCGCGCTGAGCAGGTTCATGCCCAGGTCCTGCACGGTCAGGTCGCCGAGGAGCGGCCCGGCCGCCGCGGCCGAACCGGTGCCCTGGTTGGCCGGCGTGTACGCGGTCTGGTTGGAGATCTCGGACAGCGCCGCGTTCGCCGCGTCGACCAGCGTACCGATCTTGTCGGCCAGGCCGCTCGCGTCCGAGTTCACCGTGACGGTGACCCCGGTCGCCAGCCCGGTCGCGGTGAGCGTGACGTTGGGGATGAAGTTGGAGAAGGTGTTGGTGGGGCTGGTGACCGTGTACCCGCCACTGCCGACGGTACCCACGGTCAGCTGCGCGTCGGACGCGGAGACCCGGTCCACCTGGGTTCCGGACACCCCGGTGACGGCGAAGGCGTTCGCCGAGCCGGTCTTGGTGGACACGAGCTGGAGCACGGCGCCCTGGTCGCTGTTGATGATCGTGGCCCGGATACCCAGGCTGCTGTTGGCGTTGATGGCGTTCGCGACGCCCTGCGGCGTGTCGGTGGTGACCGGCACGGCGGTGGGTGCGGCGCCGTTGATGGAGATGTAGACGTTGCCGTCCGACGTCACCCCGCTGGCCGGCAGCGCGATCGTGCTGACCTGCGCGGCGGCGAGCTTGGTCACATCGAAGGTGTACTGGCCGTTGGGCGCGCCGGCGGACGCGGTGGCCACCACCGAGGTCGAGGACGACGTGGCGGCGGCCGCCTGCCAGGTGGTGTCCTTGGTCAACGTCTCGGCCAGGATCTGCAGCGCGGACATCTTGGTGTTGACCGCCTGGTACGCGGTCACCGCGCCCTGCTCGGTGGAGACCTTCTGCTTCAGCAGCGCCTGCGGCTGGGCCTCCAGCTGCATGAGCTGGCTGATGATCGAGCTGGTGTCCAGGCCGCTGACGAGCCCGCTGATACTGCTTGTACCGGACATTGGCGTGTCTCCTTCCGCCGGAACCGGGTGGTGCGCTGAGCTGGGTGGCACCTACGCAGGGGCGGATGGGGACCTTTCCGCCCCTGCGTAGTCTCGGGGTGCTTGTGGCCGCGGCTTACTGCAGCAGCTTGAGCACCGACTGCGGAGCCTGGTTGGCCTGCGCGAGCATGGCCGTACCGGCCTGGGACAGGATCTGCGACCGGGTGAAGTTGACCATTTCCTGCGCCATGTCGGTGTCCCGGATCCGGGACTCCGACGCGGTCAGGTTCTCCACCGCCACGTTCAGGTTGTTGATCGTGTGCTCGAACCGGTTCTGGTACGCACCGAGCGTGGCCCGGGTGTTCGAGACGCTGCTGATCGCGGTGTCGATCGCGGAGATGGCGCCGGAGGCGTTGGTGGTCAGGTTCAGGCCACCGGTGCCGAGGGTGGTTGAGTTGACGGCGCTGATGCTGACGCTCAGCGTCTCGCCGGCGTTGGCCCCGATCTGGAACACGCCGCCAGCGCCCAACGTCACGTTGGAGGTGCTGGCCGTGGTGCCGAAGCCGAAGTCGCCGGCCGTGGCGCCGGCCACCGACAGGGTGGCACCGGTCGCCGTGGTGGCGCCGGTGGACGACGTGTCGAGAGCGATCTTCCAGACGCCGTTGCCGGCGTCGGCCACCTGGACCTTGACATCGCCCGCGTGGTAGCCGGCGACCGCGGTGGCCAGCGTGGTGTCGACCGCGGTCTGCAGGTCGGTCTGGAGGTGCGAGGCGCTGTTGTAGTGGCCGGCCGCCAGCGCCGCGCCGGTGCTGTCCACGTCGTGACCGGTCAGCACCGCGGTCTGGGTGCTCGCCGCGATCGTGGTGCCGTCGATGATGGTTCCGTTGAAGTCCAGCTTCATCGCGCTGAAGTCGAAGCCGGTGCTGGGGTTGACGCCGGTCACCGCCTGGGCGACGACACCCGGCGTGGAGCCGAAGGTGCCGTCCAGCAGCTTGGTGTTGCCGAACGAGGTGGTGTTACCGATCCGGTCCAGCTCCTGGTTGAGCTGGGCGAACTCGGTCTGCGCGGCGGACGTGGCCTGGGTGTCCTGCGATCCGGTGTTGGACGCCTGGACCGCCAGGTCGCGCATGCGCTGCAGGATCGCGTGCACCTCGGTGAGCGCGCCTTCAGCGGTCTGTACCACGCTGATGCCGTCCTGCGCGTTGTTGACGGCGGTTTGCAGGCCGCCGATCTGGGCGCGCAGCCCCTCGCTGATGGACAGGCCCGCCGCGTCGTCGGCCGCCCGGTTGATCCGGAAACCCGACGAGAGCTTCTCCAGCGACTTCGACATCTCGTCGCTCGTGACGGAGAGGTTGCGGTAGGCGTTCATCGCCGAGATGTTCTGGTTGATCCGCAGACTCATGACTGTTCCTCCGTGAAAGTGAGTCCGTCCCGGCCCTTCCGTGAGCCGGTTGCTTGTGTGATCGGCGGGTACGCCCTAGTACTGAGCGTTTAGGCCGACGTTTTTACCGGCAGCCCCTGCACCGACGTCATGGACAGGCGGCTGCGCAGGTCCCCGTGCGCGGCGATCTCCGCGAAGTACGACGCCCGGCGCCGCGCGACGCAGCCGTCCGGGCGGTTCGCGGGTACCACCGCCCCCGGGTTCAGCTGCGAGTTGAGCCCGTCCCGCAGCAGGGTCAGCGCCTCCGCGCGCAGCTGGGAGACGCGCGACTCGGTCACGCCCAGCTCGGCCGCGATCTCCGTCATCGGCCGCTCCTCCATGAAGTACCGCGTGACAACCAGGCGCAGCCGCTCCGGCAGCGCTTCGATCGCGTTGTAGAGGTAGCCGATCCGCTCCCGGTGCAGCAGCAGGTCCTCGGGGCCGGCGACCTGGTCGGCCACCATCTCCTCGGCGGCACCGGCGGTGAAGCCCTGCAGGCTGAGCACCACCGCACGGTGCACGTCGTCCTCAATGGCACCGATCTCATCGGTGGCCACGCCCAGCGCCTCCGCCAGTTCGCTCGCCGAGGGGGATCGGCCGAGCACCGCGGTGAGCTGCTCGCGGGCGGCGTCCACCCGGCGGGCCCGGTGCCGTACCGCGCGGCTGGCCCAGTCCATCCCGCGCAGCTCGTCCAGCAGGGCGCCGCGGATGCGTACCGTCGCGAAGCGCGCGAACGGTACCTCGCGCGACGGGTCGTACGAGCGGGCGGCGGTGACCAGTGCCGCGAGCCCGGCAGAGGTGAGGTCGTCGCGGTTGACGTGCGCCGGCAGGCGGCTGGCCATCTCCCGCACCAGGTGACCGACGAGGGCCATGTGGGACCGGACGAGGTCCTCGAGAACGCGTTCAGCCGCGGTCGCTGCAGTCATGTGATATCCCCCTATTTCCTGCCGGTGCTCGCATCCCTGGTCGAGAGGGGAAGAGCTGGACAAGAAGAACCTTCGACTACGTCGGGTTCAAGGACGGGTGCGTTCCGTTGCTGATTGGTTGCATCAAATCGGACAAAAGGCTTTTCTTGCGAGAAGTGCTTAGCTCTTCCCTCCGGATGCCGACCAGACCAGCGGCCAGCGGTCACGCGGCCAGGGTCCGGGAGGAGAACAGTCGTGGGTCTGACGGCGCTGTCCAGCGTGCTGTGGCGGATGCGCGAGTTGCTTGAGCTGCTGCTGTTCAAGCTCGAAGAGGAGCAGGTGCTGCTGGCTACCGGCCGGGCGCGCTGGCTCGCGCACGCGACCCGCGAGGTCGAGCTGGTGCTCGAACAGATCCGCCAGGTCGAGGTGGTACGCGCGGCCGAGGCGCAGGTCGTGGCGCTGGATCTGGGCCTGCGTACCGACGCGAGCCTCGGCGAGCTGGCCGAGGTGGTACCCACACCCTGGTCCGAGCTGCTGCGCCAGCACCGGCAGGCGTTCATCACGCTCACCGCGGAGATCAACAGCCTGGCCGACGCCAACCGGGAACTGCTCACCACCGGCCTGCGCGCGGCCCGCGAGACGGTGCTGTCCGTCGTGGGTACGGGCGACACCTACGGTTCGCGCGGGGAGGCCGTCACCGGCCTGCGGCGCGCCCATCTCGTGGACGAGGCGATCTAGATGGAAAGCACCTTCGCGGGTCTCAACATCGCTCTGACCTCCCTGTACGCGCAGAAGCGCGGCCTGGACGTCACCGGCCAGAACATCGCCAACGCGAACACCGACGGGTACACCCGGCAGCGGGTGCTCATGCGCTCGCTGGGTGCGCCACCGGTCGGCGCGCTGTACTCGGTGGACGCCGGTTCGGGTGGCGGGGTCGAGGTGTCCGGGGTCAGCCGGATGCAGGACGACCTGCTGATCAGCCGCGCGCGTACCGAGCACGCCCAGGACTCGTACCTGACCGGCGTGAACACCACGTACGGCCAGCTGGAGCAGGTGTTCAACGAGCCCAGCGACACCGGGCTGCAGGAGCAGCTCGGCCAGTTCTGGTCCGACCTGCACGACCTGGCCAACAACCCGGGCGACCTGGCCACCCGGAGCACCGTGCTGCAGCAGGCGCAGGTGGTCGCCGGCGACCTGAACTCGGCGCACACCACGATGGCCTCGATCTGGAGTACCACCCGGCAGACGCTGGACTCGCGGCTGATCGAGGTGAACAACACCGCGGACACCGTGGCACAGCTCAACGCGGCGATCCGCGCCTCGTACCAGAGCGGTACCCCGGCCAACAACCTGATCGACCAGCGGGACCAGGGCGTGCTGCGGCTCTCCGAGCTGACCGGGGCGACCGCGCTCAGCCGGCCCGACGGCACGGTGGACGTGTACCTGTCCGGATCCGGGCTGGTCTCCGGCTCGCTCTCCCGGCACCTGCAGGCGACCGGGGCCACCCGGCTGGAGGACCAGGGCGTCACGCCGGTCGCGATCCAGTGGACCGACAACCAGACCAGCGCGTCCGTGACCGGTGGCGAGGTGGCCGCCGACATGCAGTCGCTGGGTCAGGTGCTCCCCGCCAACTCGGCCGCCCTGGACCAGGTGGCCACCAGCCTGATGAGCCAGTTCAACACCCAGCACCAGGCCGGGTACGACCAGAACGGCAACCCGGGTACCGCGATGTTCACCGGTACCGGTGCCGCCGACATCGCGGTCGCGATCACGGACCCGCGCCTGATCGCCGCGTCCGGTACCGCGAGTACCGGCGGCAACCTCGACGGCTCGAACGCGACCGCGCTGGCCGGGCTGGCGAACGCGGCGAACGGCCCGGACGTCAACTACCGGCAGATGATCGCCAACCTGGGCGTGCAGTCGCAGAGCGCGGCCCGCCGGGTGTCCATTCAGGACAGCCTGAAGCAGCAGGTGGACGACGCGCTCAGTGCCCAGTCCGGGGTCAACCTGGACGAGGAGATGACCAACATGCTCGCGTACCAGCGGGCGTACGAGGCGGCCTCGCGGGTGATGACCGCGGTGGACAGCACCCTCGACACCTTGATCAACCACACCGGACTGGGGTGATCGCGATGACTGGCGCGTTCCGGGTGACCCAGCGGTCCCTCTCCGAGACGGCGCTGGCCGGCCTGCAGACGAGCCTGACCCGGCTGGGTACGCTGCAGGAGCAGATGACCAGCGGCAAGCTGCTCAACAAGCCGTCGGACTCGCCGACCGGCACCATCCAGGCGATGGACTTCCGGGCCGATATCCGCACCCAGGAGCAGTACTCGCGCAACGCCGACGACGGCGTGGGCTGGCTCGGCATCATCGACTCCACCCTCGGCACCATGGGCGACCAGGTGCAGCGTGCGCGGGAGCTGACCCTCCAGGGCATCTCGTCCGGCGCCGCCAGCTCACCCGAGGGGCGGCAGTCGATCGCCACCGAGATCGACTCGATCCGCAACGGGCTGATCGCCGGCGCCAACACGACGTACCTGGGCCGGCCCGTGTTCGGCGGTACCACCTCCGGCTCGGTGGCGTACGACGCGAACGCGAACTACGTGGGCGACAGCGGCTCGGTCAACCGGACCGTGGGCAACGGGGTGTCGGTACAGGTGGACGCGTCCGGTCCGGCCACCTTCGGTACCGGTACCGGCCAGATCTTCACCGTGCTGGCCATGATCTCCAACGACCTCAAGACCAACCCGGGCGCCCTCACCGCCGACCTGGCCCAGCTCGACACGGCGTCATCCACAATGCTCGCGCAACGCGCGGATGTGGGCGCTCGCTACAATAGAATCACCCAAATGAAGCAGAACGCAGATAACCGCACCATAGACCTGAAGACGCAGCTTTCGGACGTCGAGGACATCGACCTGCCCAAGACGATCACGGAACTGCAGCTCCAGCAGACCGCGTACCAGGCGGCCCTGTCGGCCACCGCGAAGGTGCTGCAGCCGTCGCTGATGGACTTCCTGAAGTGACCGACCTCGGCGTCACCGGTGGCAGTGACGGCGAGGTACCCATGATCGAATTCGTGTCCCCGATACCGGGCTTCCCGCACCAGCGGCGCTTCTTCCTGCTGCGGCTGGAGGACGACGGGCTGATCTACGCCCTCACCTCGGTCGAGGACCCGTCCCTGCGGTTCATCGTGGTACCGCCGCCGGCCTTCTTCCCGGACTACGCACCCGAGATCGACGACGAGACGCTCGCCATGCTCGACGTGGACGATCCCGGGCGGCTGCTCACGCTGGTCGTGGTGACCACCGGTCCCACCGCCGCGGACGCGACCGCCAACCTGATGGCCCCGATCATCGTGGACCCGGTCACCCGCCGCGCGGTACAGGCCATCCTGGCCGGCAGCGGGCTCCCGGTGCGGCGCAAGCTGCTGGCGGTGGCCTGATGCTGGTACTGACCAGGCGGGCCGGGGAGAGCGTGATGATCGGCGACGACGTGGTGGTCACGGTACTGGAGATCCGGGGCGACGTGATCCGGCTCGGTATCGCGGCGCCGCGCAGCATCCAGGTGCACCGCGAGGAGGTGTACCGCGAGCTGAAGGCCGCCAACCTCCAGGCCGCATCCCCCAGCGACCAGGCGGTACGCGCCCTGGCCAAGCTGCTCCGCTCGCCGGTCGATCCGCGCCCCTGACCCCGCTGTGGGTTCTGGGCACCCGGTTCGCGGTCACCAGGGTCGGCTGGGCCCTTTGGCGTACATCAGGTACAGCACCGGCCCGATGGGGAACGACAACACGATGATCAGCGCCCAGGTTCTGCGGTCGAAGTAGCGCAGCTGCCGGTCGCTGGTGTGGGCCAGGTCGGTCAGGCAGCGGAGGTCGAACCACGCCACGACCGAGATGATCACCAGCACCGTCACCATGGCCACCAGAGCGGTACTCGTCATCACCCGGCCCTCACCTCGCTCGTAGCAATCCCACTACTGCGAACATTATCGCTGACGATAACAAATTGCTACCCTGGTGGGCATGGCGTCCGCGGATCTTCTGCTGCACCCGGTCCGGCTGCGGATCGTGCAGGCGTTCCTCGGTGACCGGGCGTTGACCACCGGTGCGCTGGCGGCGGAGCTGGCCGACGTGCCACCGGCCACGTTGTACCGGCAGGTGGCCCGGCTGGCCGGCGCCGGGGTCCTGCAGGCGGTCGCGCAGCGGCGGGTCCGCGGCGCCGTGGAGCGCACCTACGTGCTGCGCGCCAGCGCGGCGCTGATCACCCCGGACCAGGTCGCCACCATGAGCGTCGATGACATGCGTCAGGCGTTCCTCGCGTTCACGGCCGGGCTGCTCGGCGATGTCGACCGGTACCTGGCCGGCGAGGACGTCGACCCGACCCGGGACGGGGCCAGCTTCCGGCTGGGCGCGCTGTGGCTGGACGACGCCGAGTTCGCGGCGCTGCTGCGCGAGCTGATGCGGGTGCTGCAACCCGCCGCCGCCAACCCACCGCGACCGGGCCGCAGGCGCCGCATCCTGGCCACGGTCCTGCTGCCCGGCGAGGAGTTCCGCTCCAGCGGGCACGCCGCCACCGACGGCCAGGGCCACAAAACGCCAACCACCACAAGGTCGACGGACGCCAAGCGGCCGAGCCCGAAGCGGAGGACGTCATGACGCCAACCGACCCCGTCGCCATCGGCATGAGCGTGCTGGACCTGGTCGAGGCCGGCCGGTTCGCCGAGGTCCGCGACATGTTCGCCCCGAACCTGCGCCCGCTGGTGACACCCGAGTCGCTACAGGCCGCCTGGACCGCCGAACTCGCTCGGCGCGGCCCGCTCACCACGGTCGGCGCACCGGTCAGCGAGCCGGCCGGGCCGGGCAGCACCCTGGTGAAGATCCCGGTGGCCTTCGCGCACGGCCAGGCCAGCGTGCTGGTGGCGGTCAGCGACGCGGGCTGGCTGGCCGGCATTCAGCTGGCCCCCGCGGCCGCGGCGCAACCCACCCAGCCGTGGCAGCCCCCCGACTACGCCGACTCCCGCGCCTTCCACGAGCAGGAGGTGACGCTCGGCACCGGCCCGCTCGCCGTGCCCGGCACCCTCACCATGCCCAACCCGCCCGGGCCACACCCCGCGGTCGTGCTGCTGGCCGGGTCCGGACCGCTCGACCGCGACTCGACCATCGGCCGCAACAAGCCGTTCAAGGACCTCGCCTGGGGCCTGGCCACCCGGGGCATCGCCGTGGTGCGCTTCGACAAGGTCACCTGCGCCCACGGTGATCAGGTGGCCCACGACGCCGCCTTCACCGCCGACGACGAGTACCTCCACCACGCGGTCGCCGCCGTGCACCTGCTCCGCCGGCAACCACCCATCGACCCCCGTCGCGTCGTCGTGCTCGGCCACAGCCTCGGCGGCACCGTCGCCCCCCGCGTGGCCGCAGCCGAACCGGCCACCGCCGGCCTGGTCATCCTGGCCGGCGGGGCACAGCCGTTGCACTGGGCCGCCGTCCGCCAGTTCAGCTACCTCGCCTCCCTGGATCCCGCGACCGCCGCCGCATCCCAGCCGACCATCGACGCGATCACCAGGCAGGCACGAGCCGCGGACAGCCCGCAGCTGTCCCCAGCGACCCGGCCAGCGACCTGCCTTTCGGCGTGCCCGCCGCGTACTGGCTGGACCTGCGCGGCTACGATCCGGCCGCCCTCGCGGCGACGCTGGGCAAGCCGATGCTCATCCTGCAAGGCGGCCGGGACTACCAGGTCACCGTCGACGACGACCTCGCTCGATGGCGGGCCGGCCTCGCCGACCATCCCGACGTGACGATCCGCGTGTACGACGCCGACAACCACCTGTTCTTCACGGGTACCGGACCGTCCACGCCGTCCGAGTACGAACCCGCGCAACACGTCGATCCAGCCGTCGTCGACCACATCGCCACCTGGCTGTGGCTACCCCGCTGACCGCTCCCGAAGCGCCGGCGTCTGGTGCATGGATCGGTGCCAAGACGGACAACGGCGCCTGGGTCATCCAGTGGACCTGCTACGCCTGCCCCGAGTTGGTGTGGCTGGCCTGAACCCTCGGAGGCACGCACGGTCATCGCGCACGGTCTACTGGGACCCTGCGGTGAGGCCGAGCGGGGCGCCGTGCGTGCGCATGAACGCGACCGGGTCGATGGCGTTCGCGTTCGTCGCCGGGCGGGTACCCACGTGCACCTCGAAGTGCAGGTGAGGGCCGGACGAGTGGCCGGAGCTGCCCACGTACCCGAGCACCTGTCCCTCGGTCACCTCCTGGCCGACCTGGACCAGCGGCCGGTGCCCCAGGTGGCAGTACCGGGTGATCACGTCCGGCTGGTGCAGCACCTCGACGTACCAGCCGCAGCCGGTGCTGGTCATGCTGCCGTCCACGTCGCAGTTGCCGCCGGCGGTGTTGCAGGTAACCGTGATCACGGTACCGGCGGCCGCCGACCGGATCGGGGTGTTGCGCGCCGCGAGCAGGTCGACGCCCTGGTGGGTGGGGCGCGACGGGGGCCGGAAGCCGTCGCCGAGCGGCGCGACGACCGGCGCCATCCAGCCGGTGGTCTGATCGGTGGTGCCCGGGCTGGTGGAGGCGCCGGGTGAGGTGGGGGACGGGCAGACCTGCGGAGCCACCGCCCGGCGTACGTAGCCGTCGGAGACGTAGGCCCCGGTGGACAGCAGGTCCCACTGGTTGCTGCTGCGGACGTAGCCGCGTACCTGCTGGCCGGTGACCCGGCAGACCAGGCTCACGGAACGGCCGTTGGGCAGGGTGCCCCGCTTCGCGGCGGCCGAGGACGGTGTGGCGCGCAGGTTCACCGGACCGTGCCCGGTGGCGATGACGCCGGTGGTGGGCGCATTCGCCGCGTGCGCGGGCAGCACCCCGCCCAGCGTCCCGGACAGTACGGTCGCACCGGCCAGTACGCCGAGCCCGATACCCAAGAGCCGCATGAGTCTTATCCCCCATTTCGGGGCACCCCCGTGTGCCCCGACCTCAGGCTGCCGGTGGCGGGGGTGGGAGCCGGGTGCGCGCCGGATGCAGTCCGGTTGCCGGGCGTCGGGTGGCACGGCTCACATCGGGCGCCGCGCGGTCGATGGGGGCAGATGACCGGCCGACTGCGAGGAGAGACGACATGGTGACTTCGCCCGCACGCGGTACCGGCCAGGCGGCCCGGGCACGCCAGAATCCGGTCACGGGCTGGTTCGCCGACCGCCGGATCGGCATGAAGATGACCGCTGTCCTGCTCGTTCTCACCGCCCTGAGCGCCGCCGTCGGCGTGCTCGCGTTGACGCGCATGTCCCTGATCAACGGGAAGCTCGACAGCGTCAAGAACCAGTCCGTGGCGAACCTGGGCAACATCAACGTGATGAGCATCGCCATGGCCAACCTGCAGCAGGGTACCGGCGAGTGGGTCTACGCCGCGCTGGTGGAGAAGAGCCCGGCGGACATGGGCGCGGCCGAGCCGCTCATCCGGGGCTCCGAGGCGGACGCTGACGCGGCCTTCGCCCGGTACCGGGCGATCGCCGACTCGTCCACCGCCCAGCAGCAGGCCATCGCGAACTTCCAGGCGCCGTGGACGGTGATGAAGGCCAGCCTGCACGTGCTCGTCTTCCACGAGGCGCCGCCGCCCGGGGTGAAGGTGGCCAGCAGCATCACGGACTTCAACAAGGTCTCGTCCGACCTCACCACGAGCCTCAAAGCACTCTCCGCGTACCAGCAGAGCCAGGCGAACCAGGCGGCGGTGGACGGCGCGAAGCTCTACAGCACCGCCCGTACCGAGACCGTGGTGGTGCTGGTACTCGGCGTGGCGCTCACGTTCCTGTTCGGACTGTGGGTGTCCCGGCTGATCGTACGGCCCATCGCCAAGGTGTCCGGGGTACTGCGCCGCATCGCCGACGGCGACCTGACCGGTACCGTCGACGTGGCCGCGCGGGACGAGGTGGGCGAGATGGCCCGGCTGGTCAACCGGGCTGGCGAGAGCATCCGCGCGGCGATCGGCGCGCTGGCCCGCAGCGCCGACACGCTGGCCGGCCGGTCCAGCGAGCTGTCCCAGGTCAGCGAGCAGCTGGCCGCGACCGCGGCGCAGACCAGCCAGCAGGCCGACGAGGTGGCGCACGCCGCGGAGCAGGTCTCGCACAACGTGAATACGGTATCCGCGGGCTCCGAGGAGATGGGCAGCTCGATCCGGGAGATCGCGCACAACGCCAGCGAGGGCGCGAAGGTGGCCTCGCAGGCGGTCACCGTGGTGGAGCGGACCAACGAGACCGTCGGCAAGCTGGGTACCTCCAGCGCCGAGATCGGCTCGGTGATCAAGGTGATCACCTCCATCGCGGAGCAGACCAACCTGCTCGCGCTGAACGCCACGATCGAGGCGGCCCGGGCCGGCGACGCGGGCAAGGGCTTCGCGGTGGTAGCCGGCGAGGTCAAGGATCTGGCCCAGGAGACCGCGCGGGCGACCGAGGACATCTCCCGGCGGGTCGAGGCGATCCAGGCCGACACGGAGAGCGCGGTCGCCGCGATTGCCGAGATCAGCGCGATCATCGCGAAGATCAATGATTACCAGGTGACCATCGCCTCGGCGGTGGAAGAGCAGACCGCGACCACCCAGGAGATGAACCGCAACGTGGCGGACGCGGCCAGTGGCAGCGCCAGCATCGCCGGCAACATCTCCGGCATGGCCGACGCCGCGCGGAGCACCGCGGCGGTGGTGACCGACAGCCAGCGCACCTCGTCGGAGCTGGCGCAACTGTCCACCGAACTGCACGAGCTGGTATCGAGGTTCCGGTACTGACTTTGTTGGCACTCTAAACTATTGACACGCAATTCTGTTGTATGTGAACCTCTGGACGGGATCGGCGCCGGAGCAACGGGCAGCTCCGCATTGGCACGTGTCGCTCATGCGCGTTCACGTGGCGGCCACCGTCCGTCCCGTCTGACTGCAGCGCGCATGGCGGCTACCCGTTCTTTCCAGGCGGTGAAAGGAAGCCGTACATGCGAAGAAACATGGCCGCGGTCCTCGCGGGCACGCTCGCCGCGGGGACGCTGGCGATCGTGGGGCCGATCGCGCTCGGCGTGTCGCCCGCCGCAGCCGTCGCCTCCGATCCGTACACGTTGAAGAACGTACAGATCGGCGGTGGCGGCTTTATCCCGGGAATCATCTTCAGCCAGGCCCAGCAGAACCTCATCTACGCGCGTACCGACATCGGCGGCATGTACCGGTGGAACGCCGCCACGTCCGCGTGGGTGCCGCTGCTGGACTGGGTGGGCCAGAGCAACTGGGGCTACAACGGCGTGGTGAGTGTGGCCGCCGACCCGTCCAACGCGCAGAAGGTGTGGGCCGCGGTCGGCATGTACACCAACAGCTGGGACCCGAACAACGGCGCCATCCTGCGCTCCAGCAACCAGGGCACGTCCTGGCAGACCACCCCGCTGCCGTTCAAGCTGGGCGGCAACATGCCCGGGCGCGGCCAGGGCGAACGGCTCGCGGTCGACCCCAACAACGACAATGTGCTGTACTTCGGCGCGCCCAGCGGCAAGGGCCTGTGGCGCAGCACCGACGGCGGGGCCACCTGGGCACAGGTGACCAGCTTCCCCAACCCGGGCAACTACGTGCAGACCGCCGGCGACGTGTACCTGGGTGACAACCAGGGCGTGCTGTGGGTGACGTTCGACAAGACCACGGGCACCGCGGGTACCACGACGAAGACCATCTACGTGGGCGTCGCGGACAAGAACAACCCCGTGTACCGCAGCACCGACGGGGGCGCGACGTGGTCCGCGGTGGCCGGCGCACCCACCGGGTACCTGCCGCACAAGGGCGTGCTCGACCCGACCAACCACCTGCTCTACATCGCCACCAGTGACACGGGTGGCCCGTACGACGGCGGTCACGGCCAGGTGTGGAAATACAACACCGCCAGCGGAGCCTGGACCGAGATCAGCCCGGTACCGGTCAGCAGCACCGACCAGTACTACGGCTACAGCGGTCTGACCATCGACCGGCAGCACCCGGGCACCATCATGGTGGCCACCCAGATCTCCTGGTGGCCCGACCTGATCATGTGGCGCAGCACCGACTCCGGCGCCACCTGGACCCGGATCTGGGACTGGACCAGCTACCCCAACCGCAGCCTCCGGTACACCCTGGACGCGTCGGCCACGCCGTGGCTCAGCTTCGGCGCCACCGACGCACCGCCGGTACCCGCGGTGAAGCTGGGCTGGATGAACGAGTCGGTCGAGATCGATCCGTTCAACTCAAATCATTTGTTGTACGGTACCGGCGCCACGCTCTACGGCACCAACAACCTGACCAACTGGGACAGCGGCGGCACCATCAGCATCGCGCCGGTCGTGAAGGGTCTGGAGGAGACCGCGGCGCTCGACCTGATCAGCCCGCCCAGTGGCGGGGCCAACCTGATCAGCGGCCTCGGTGACGTGGGCGGCTTCCGGCACACCAACCTCGACGCGGTACCTCCGATGATGTTCACCCAGCCGCTGTTCAACTCCACCACGAGCCTGGACTACGCGGAGAACAACCCGAGCATCATCGTGCGGGCCGGCAACTTCACCGACTCCGACCGGCCGAACGACAGCCACGCGGCGTTCTCCACCGACGGTGGCGCCAACTGGTTCCAGGGTACCGAGCCGGGCGGTGTGAACAACGGCGGTACCATCGCGGCCGCGGCCGACGGCAGCCGGTTCGTCTGGGCACCCGGTGACTCCGGCATCCAGGTGGTGTATTCCGTCGGCTTCGGCAACACGTGGAGCCAGTCCTCCGGCGTACCGGCGAACGCCATGGTGCGCTCGGACCGGGTCAACCCGATGAAGTTCTACGCGTACTCGAACGGCACCTTCTACGTGAGCACCAACGGCGGCCAGACCTTCGGTACGGCCGCGACCGGGCTGCCCACCGCGCACGTGGCGTTCAAGGCGGTGACCGGGCACGAGGGTGACATCTGGCTGACCGGCGACGGCGGCCTGTGGCACTCCACCAACTCCGGCGCCTCCTTCACCAAGGTATCCACTGTGGACACATCAATCAACATAGGCTACGGCAAGGCGGCTCCCGGCCAGACCTACCCGGCCCTGTACCTGGTCGGCACGGTCGGCGGTACGGCCGGCGTGTACCGCTCCGACGACGCGGCCGGCAGTTGGGTGCGTATCAACGACGACGCGCACCAGTACGGCAACATCGGCGGCGCGATCACCGGCGATCCGCGCATCTACGGCCGGGTCTACCTCGGAACCAACGGCCGGGGCATCATCTACGGCGACCGGATCAGCACCGCCCCGCCGTCGGTGAGCCCGTCCGCCACCGCGGGCAGCCCGCCCGCGTCCCCGTCCCCGTCACCGTCACCGTCGGCGAGCCGGTCCCCGTCGCCCAGCCCGTCGGCACCCCCGTCCTCCAGCCCGCCGGCGACCGGTGGCTGCACCGTCGCGTACAGCGTGACGGGCCAGTGGCAGGGTGGGTTCCAGGGCGCGGTGCACATCGTCAACAACAGCGGTAGCGCGGTGAACGGCTGGACTCTCACGTGGACGTTCGCCAACGGCCAGGTGATCAACCAGATGTGGGGCGGCTCGTACACCCAGTCGGGCAGCGCCGTCACGGCCACCAACGCCGGCTACAACGGCACGCTCGCCGCCAGCGGCGGCACCGCGGACGTCGGCTTCCTCAGTAGCTGGAACAACTCCACGAACGCGACACCGACAAGCTTCACCCTCAACAACACGGTCTGCTCGGCCGGATAGCGGCGAGCGGCGCATCAGGGGCCGGTCACGTTCACGACGTGACCGGCCCCGCCGCTGTGCGAAGATCCTGGCATGGAGGTCGAGGTCACCCTGGAGGTCGGCAAGCGCAGAGTGTTCGCCGTCGCGCTGGACTGGCCCGGCTGGTGCCGGGCCGGGCGCGGCGAAGAGGCGGCGCTGGCGGCGTTGGCCACGGCCGCACCCCGCTACGCCGAAGTGGCCGCCGCCGCGGGCACCGCCTTCC